>CAJQNP010000108.1 GCA_905479705.1 uncultured Gammaproteobacteria bacterium | reverse complement strand
CGTCTCTTGCGGTTGCAGGCTGACCTGCCTTGCCACCTGCCGGTAGCCCGGTTTTGACAGGCGCACGGTGAGCTCGGTACCGGAGGCCAGGCTCAGCGTCGCGGGCGTTATGCCGTGAAAGTTATCCGCGACACTGATGGTCGCGCCGCTGGGTTCACTGCTCACCGACAGCTGACCGTCTGCCGCTTCCAGCTGCACGGTATCCAGTTCGATTGTCTCGCCGGCTGTAATAACTTGCTGCAAGGTGATGCTTTTATGCAGGGCCAGTGAGACCTCAATCTCGCGCTGACCCGCCATGACTTCCATGGTTAACGGTGTCGTGCCCTGCCCGGTCGCATCGATCCTGACGGTCGCGCCCGCTGGTTCACTGTTGATGCGCACGTCCGCCCAGCCAGGCTGCAAGCTGAATTCCAGCTGCTGTGACTGGCCACGACCGAGGATATCGACCTCGGCGGTGACCGGCAGATAGCGTTGCGTCTCGATCAACAGGGTGTGGCGTCCGCCCGGTATCCCGGTCACCCCGTCTGCATCGGTCGCTAGGGGCTCCCCGGCAATGGATACGCGGTGAGCAACCGCGGGGTGCAGCTGAATCTGCACCTGCCCGGGCAATTCCTCGAGCTGCATTGCAAAGTGTTGCAGTTCTCCACGTTGCACCACGATGTCGGCCTGCAGCGGCCGGTACCCGGCCAGGCCGGCGCTGACCTGATAGCGGCCCGGCAGGGCCAGCAGGCGCTCGCCGAGTTGCAGTGGTGGCGGAAACCCCCGGATTGCCCGGGTATCCGGTTGCGGACTGATACTGACCGTGAAGGGTGTCGCCAGCAGCACAAACAGGGCCGCCAGCAACAACACTGCAAACACGATCGAGAGTGGCCAGCGCCACGCACGGCGCGGTTGTGATGGTGACGTTACCGCAACATCCGGTAGTGCCGCGTGTGGCGGGGGCTGCAGCGGGACTGTCGGGGCTGTCTGTACGGCGGGGCTGGCCAGTGGTTGCACGCGGGTCGCGATGAAGGTGATATCGCCCTGCACGCGCCACTCCATGACCGCATCGTCAAGGCGCACCACGTCGCCGGACTTGAGCCAGCACGAGCCGTGCAGCTGTTCATGATTGTGATACAGCAACAGGCCGTCAGCGGCCGGCTGTATATAGGCATGGCCGTCCTCGAGCGCCACGAAGGCAAGCTGCTGATCGGCCGGCACACCGGGCATGACAATATCACAGGCCTCGGCACCGCCGAGGCACAGTGGCAGGGCCTGATCATCCAGTCGACGTTCACCGCGCGCATCGTCGATGACGAACACGCGGGTCAAATCGGATCCTCGCAGCGGATAGACAGGACCTTGCTATTGGCACCCGGGATGACCTTCAGCTCTTTACGGACATCACGATAACCGTAGCGCGAACCGACAACGGTATAGGTTCCGGGCAACAGTTCGAGTTGCTGTTCCATGAAGAATCCGATGGGCCCGATGTGATAGATGGTCACCTCGGTCTCGCCATCGGATGACAGGGTCACGGCGACCGGTGTGTTGGCACCGTCCACCAGTGTCTGCAGTCGCGCGATCTTGTTGGCCAGCTTCGGTTCCTCGGGTGGTGCAGCGGGCACGCTCTGCAGCAGCGTCTCTGCATTGGCCAGTGGCTCGGCCGCGAACAGGCGCTCGGGCTGCTTCAGGTAGTGATCAAACTGCTGGTTCACTGCCAGGCGCGCCTCGGCCTTTTCCAGCCCCGAGCGCGCGAAACTGGCAGCGGGGTCGGCAGCCAGTGCCTTGTTATATACATTGATGGCCCCCTTCCAGTTCTCGACTCTCGACAGGCTGGCCGTCTGTTTTCGAAAACGGGTCATGGCCCACTGCGTTCGGGCCGCCGCCAACCGCTGCTGTAAATCCAGCACGGCCGGGTCGTCCGGTCGTAACGCGGCCGCCTCTGCCAGCGCATCCCCTGCGCGCCCCAGATTGCCTGCATTCAGCGAGATCAGCGCGCGTGACATGCGGTTCTGGAAGACCCCTGATTCCATGGTGTCGGTGACACGCTGGAAGGCCAGTGCAGGCGGCTCGTAATTCGGATCCAGCAGCATCGCCTCCTGGTAGGCCTCCTGGGCAGCCGGCAGATCCTTGCGGGCCTCGGCCTGTTCACCGATGGTCATGTTTTCCAGCACGGCGATGCGAGTCTGTGAACGTGTCAGGCCATACCGGGCTGCCTCGTTGTCGGGCTCGATGGCCAGCACCTGTTCGAAGTTTTCGATGGCACTGATGACCTCGTTTCGTTCCAGTGCCTCGTAGGCAATGGCCAGGGTGTCGCTGATGCGTGACTCGCGCCCGCCTTGCAGTTCCTGCAAGATCTCGATGGCGGCAGCGTAGTGGTTGGCCGATGCGCTGAAGTTGTGCTGTGCGAACATCCCTGACCCCTGCAGCGCATGTTCTTCGGCCTGGCCCCACCAGGGTTTTCCCCATTGCGGTGCATTCTCAAGCAGCAAGCGGGCATGAAGTTGCAGGTAGGCCTGCATCAACTCGTTGGCCACGGAACGGGTATCGGCACCTGCCGGGATGACTACCTGCGGGGATGCGTCTTCGGCCGGTGGCGCGGCGACGAACTTCGGTAACAGCACGACCACGGCCAGCCCGATGAGCAGGACCGCAGCCAGTGCTATCCAGACACGCGTGTAGCGCGATGCCGGTTCACGCCGGTGGTCGCCGGCCTGACCGGGTGGGGACAGCATCGGTTTGTTCATATTTATTGAAGGCGGTGATTCAGACATTCGGATGCAGGTATATCAGGATCCGGCAAACCCGGTTTCCGAGACATAGATACGTTTCAGCAAGGCACGCCATTCAGCATATTGTGCCTCGGCGGAACCGGTCAACTCGTGGGTCTCACCCTCCACCTCCACGACCAGCGGGCGCGCCTCCGAGGAAAACGACTCGTCCAGTTCGATGATGGCATCGCGGTGGATATCGGTCTCGGAATCCTTGTCGAAACCGGTTTTTATCGCATAGGCGCCGCCGAGGACCAGGGTATCGCGCAGGATCGTGGACGAGTAGTTGCCGTTGTTGCCGGCTTCCAGTGCGATGGCACCGAGTATCGCGGCAATACCGAGCACCTTGCGGGTCATGGCCTCGCGTTCCAGCTTTCTGAGTGCCGCGGCCTCCTCGCTGCGTGCCTTGCGCCACTCGTTATAGGGGGATTCCATTTCACGGCAAAAATTGTCGATATGTCCGTTGAGCGTATCGATGAGCAGGTAGTCACGCTCGCGGATCGCGAGCACGCGCTGGTACATCGGATCGTTTGCTGCAGGATAGTGCGCAACGCTGTAACGCTCCTTGTCATCCTGTTGCAGGTCATCGGCGAAGGCTTCCGGCGAGAGGTCCGCCGCAAACCGCAGTTCCGCAACCTGGCGAATGGTAGTCACCTGCCGTTCCGTGAGTGTCCGGCGGAATTCGGCCAGATCGTTTGCAATGGTGTTGTACAGGGACTGGAAGACGTCCTCGGTGGGGGCGTTCCTGAGCAGGTTACGCGCCTTGTAGACGCCCTCGATGAGTTCCTGTTCATAGACGCGTTCAAACCACTGCAGACCGGTCGCATCATAGGCGCGTATCTGCAACACCAGTTCCTCGCCGTCCGAGGCAATGATGGTTCCGTCCACCAGCAATTCACTGCCCGTGATGTCCTGCGGTACCACGCGCACGGCACCCCAGTAACCGGTGGTTTCCATGGTGGCGCGTAACTGTTCCGGGATGAACCGGGCCTCGGCCTCGCGGATGTCCATGGAAAGTCCCGCCGCGTCTTCCTCGTCCTCGGGAAGCTCGCCCGGATCAAACAATTCTATCCAGACATCCAGTAGCTGGTTCTCAGGGGTTTCAGCAATGGCCTTGTTTAACGCAACCGGGCCTTTCACAGTCTCGGTCGGACCCAGCGTGCTGCAACCGGCAAGCAGCGCGACCAGTAGATACAGCAGCGGCAGGCAACGGGCGCTGACGGGCAGGTGCGTCCTCACTGGGTGCCTTCCTTGTACTTGCGGTACTCTTCCCATAATTTCTTCTTCAGTTCCGGATCGGTTTCCTTCTCGGCAGCTTCACGTAGCTGGCGTGCAACCACGTCATCATCACTGCCATCCGGCGTGCCGGGCGGCGCACTGCTTTTACCCGGCGAATGTGGTGAACCGGGGCCAGCACCGGGACTGTAGCTGCCCTCACTGTCATCATCATCCTGCGCACTGGCCGACGCGCCTGCTGATCCGGCACCCCCGCCTCCGCCACCAGCGCCTGCAGACGCGGCAGTGTTCGGCGTCGCTGCCTTGATGCGCTCCTGTTCGCGCAACAGCATTTCGTCGAAGTCACCCAGCCCGGACAACAGTTCGGCATCCAGTGCAGCCGTGACCTCCTGTCCGGTCTGCTCACCGGCCTGGTCGATAGCCGCCGGTGCAATCACCACCACCGGATCTTCCGGACAGGTCAATCCCGGCGGGATGTCGATGCCCTGTTCATCCAGTGCCACACAGTCCTCGGCGACACGCCGGTGCAGGCTGGCCACGTAACCGGCGTAATCAGCGGCCTCGGTACCGCTCAGGCCACCCCGTTCACGGCGCATTCGAAAATCCTGCTCGGCCGACACCATGGCGCTGTGGTCTGCGCGCAGGCGTTCCAGCAGCAGCTCGGCCGCGACCTGTGCATGGGCGCCCGGTCCGTGCAGAATCAGCGCAAGCAGCAGCGTCTTCACAACAACTATATTTAATATTATTCTCATATTAAATAACACTATAGACAAATTACCTTTCTGTTGCCTTTAGGTCTATGGCACTTTGGTCCGGTGCCCTTCTGTGGCCGGATTGCCATACCTTAATATTAGCCCTCCATCACGACGGCGGTAACCGCGCTGGTCAGGGTGTCCAGGTCCTGTCGTTCCATGATATAAGCTGGCATCAGGTAGACCAGCCTGGCAAACGGCCGCACCCAGACACCCTTATCGACAAATTGTTTGCTAATGCGTTGCATATCCACGGGGGTTTCCAGCTCGACGACGCCGATGGCCCCCAGTACACGGACATCGACGACCCCGCTGGCCGACCGGCAGGGCTCCAGCCCGTCCCGCAGGCCCTGCTCGATGGCGGCAACGCGTGCTTGCCAGGGCGATGCCAGCAGCAGGTCGATACTCGCCAGCGCCACGCTGCAGGCCAGCGGGTTTGCCATGAAGGTCGGGCCGTGCATGAAGACGCCGGGCTCCCCCTGGCTGATCGTCTCGCTGACGGCGGTGGTGGTCAGCGTGGCCGCCAGTGTCAGGTAGCCGCCGGTCAGCGCCTTGCCAACACACATGATGTCCGGGCTCACCGCGGCATGTTCGCAGGCAAACAGCTTGCCGGTACGTCCAAAGCCGGTCGCGATCTCGTCCAGGATCAACAGCACCGAGTGGGCGTCGCACAACGCGCGCACGCGTTCGAGATAGGCGGCCGAGTAAAAGCGCATACCACCGGCACCCTGCACAATCGGCTCCATGATGACCGCGGCGATATGCTCCGCGTGTTCGGCCAGCGCCTGTTCAAGGGCGGCAAGATCCGCCGCTGCCGCCGGTTCACCAAAACGACTGGCCGGTGTATCGATAAACAGTTGCTGCGCCAGTACATCATTGAAGAGACTGTGCATGCCGGTCACCGGGTCACACACGGACATGGCCCCCAGCGTGTCACCGTGATAGCCACTGCGCAGGGTGAGAAAGCGCTGCTTCGCGGGACGCGACCGCGCGTGCCAGTACTGAATGGCCATCTTCATGGCGACCTCGACCGACACGGAACCGGAGTCACTGAAGAATACCGACTGCAAGGGCTCCGGTGTCAACGCCACCAGTTTACGCGCGAGTTGCACGGCGGGTGGATGCGTCAGGCCACCGAACATGACATGTGCCATTTTTTCGAGCTGTGACTTGATGGCGGCGTTCAGCACCGGGTGGTTATAGCCGTGGATGGCACACCACCAGGACGACATGCCATCGATCAGCTCGCGTCCGTCCGCCAGCCTCAGGCGAACCCCGCTGGCAGAGACAACCGGAAAGATCGGCTGGTCGCTCCCCATGGCGCTGTAGGGATGCCAGAGGTGCGCCCTGTCCTCCGCAAGCAGGGCTTGATGGTCATCCAGACTGGTATTCACTCAGGTCTTCCGGTGGTTCAACAGCGTCAATCTTACCAAACCTGTCGCGGGGTGTTAGGCTTTACCCCTTACACTTGAACAGGATATTGCGACAATGAAGGCCAGACTCTTATCACTGCTGTGCAGCTTGCTGCTGCTCAGCGGCTGCCAGACAACCGAGGTACTCAATATCTGGAGTGATGATTCCCAGAGCGAGAAGTTCAGTGACGTGCTGGTTATCGCCATATTCAAGGAACCCGCCTATCGCAACATTGCCGAGCAACGACTGGTCGAGGTGCTGCAGGCACAGGGGATCGAGGCCGAGTCAGCCGGCATCCTGTATCCGCAGGAAGGCCCCATGGACCAGGACATCATCGATGGTATGGTGGCCCAGTCCAGCGCAGACAGTGTCATGATGGTGCGACTCGTGGATACCAGGCAGGAGACTGTTTACACACCCGGCACCACCTACGTACCCGGGGGCTATGGCGGTCGCTACAGCATGGGTTACTACGGCTACTACGGTGGCGGCCACACCGTCATGAGCACGCCGGGCTACACGACCGAGTACAACATCTCCACGGTTGAAACCACGCTGTTCAGCACAGCGACCAACAAGCGCGTCTGGTCGACCATCACGGAAACGACCGAGACCTCTGTCAACAAGGCGATCGATTCCTATATCAAGGTCATGGGCAAGACGATCAGCGAAAGCGGTCTGTTCTGAGGCTTGTTAACGACGACAACCGCGACACGTACTGAATAGTAAACCGAGCACCGCCAGCGACAACACGATGACCGCCCCCGAGGGCAAGTCCAGCAGCGCGGATATCACCAGCCCGCACCCGTAGCCTGCAGCACCCAGCACAAGGGCTATCCAGCCTGCCCCGGCAGCACACTGGCGTACCGACAGTGCCGGGATAATCAGGCTGGCAAACACCAGATAGACACCCACCAGCTGCACCGATGCCGTCACGGTGATAGCGAACAACAGGTAGAACAGCAAGGGGCGCTGCTCACCGTGGAACAGTCGCCATATAATCAACACCATCGCATAGATCGCGGCAACAGGCAGCAGCCTGGCGTAATCGACCCAGAGGATCTGGCCAACCAGCAGTTCCTTGAGGTGCTCCCCGGCTTGCGGATTGCCTGACAGAAGCAGGATGCCGATACAGGCAGCAACTATAAACGACGAACCGATAATCGCCTCCTGCACATCCGGCCAGAGTCGTTCGCACATATACAACAGCAATGCACCAGTCAGCGCTGCGCCGTATGCGACCAGTTGTATGGCAAACCCATTGTCACCGAGGTGCAGGACATGCGCTGCAATCACACCGACTCCGGCAATCTGGGCGATCGCGAGGTCGATGAAGATAATACCGCGTTGCAGCACCTGGCGACCCAGTGGGACATGTGTAGCAAGTACCAGAAGACCGGCGGCAAAGGCCGGCCCGAGGATGCTCGAATCGAGCCCATCGAACATCATGGCGCAACAGACAACAACTGTTGAACGATATCGTCGAAAAGGCCGAACAGGTCATTCGCGGCATCGTTACCACCGACAGTCGATGGCAGTTCCATTGCCGGTATTTCAGCGCGCTCTGAAAGCCATTCTGCAGGACGCGCACTCTGGTAGGGAGAACGGATAATGACCGCGGCAGGATTATTTTGTAACTGCCCGAGCAACTTGCTGAGGTGGGCACTGCTCGGCGGCACACCCGGCTTCGGCTCCAGTGTAGCGACACGCTGCAGACCCAGCCAGCGGCTCAGGTAGGGCCAGGAGCTGTGATGCACCACAATCGGCATGCCCTGCAAAGGCTGTGCCTGCGCGTCCCAGCGAGCGAGTGCAGCCTGCCAGCGTTCCAGAAAGCTTGCAAGCCCCGACTCGTAGTCCTTTGTATGTTGCGGATCGATCTCTGTAAATCGCTGTGCCAATGCCTTCGCAATCACAATGAAGTTCCGTGGATCCAGCTGGATATGTGGATTGCCCCCTGCATGAACATCACCGGCGGCCCGATCAACCAGCGCAGGACGATCCAGTAGATTCACATAACTTGCCATCTCCATGTATCCTGGCGATCCGGTCTGCACACGTGGATTATTGGCGCGACGCTGCAATACCGGCAACCAGCCCGATTCCAGCCCGGCACCGGTACAGACCAGCAGATCTGCCTGGCGCAGACGAGCAATCAGGCTGGGGCGTGCCTCGATGTGGTGCACATCCTGCAGCCCGGTCGTGGCACTGTAGGCCTTGATCTGTTCACCGCCGATTTCGCCGGCAAGCGCGGCCCACTCCGGTTCACAGGCAAACACCTTGACCTGTGCCTGTACCACCTGTCCTGCGAGCAGCAGGCACAGCCCCATCAACAAACCCGAACGTGTTTTCATTGCATCCTCCTAGAACTCGTGGGCGCCATGGGCACCCAGGCTCATGATGTACTGCAGGGTCCACTGGTTATCCGCAACAGGGCGCGACTTGTCACGGTTGTACTGCAGGCGCAGGCGACTGAACTCGCTCGGTGACCAGTCAGCCATCAAGCTCCAGCGACTTGGGCTGTGACCATCGCTGTTGAATGCGGTCTCCTCGAGGACCTCGTCCGGGTCGAGGCCACCGACATCAATAATGGCCAGGTCGTTATCCGCATCAAGCCAGTCGTAGCGTATGCCGGCACGCCAGCGCGGCATGAACTGGTACACGAGTTGTGCATACAGACCCTGCTGCCGACCGTCGTAGTCCAGCAAGGCACTGTCACCCTCCTCGGTGAACATGTCCGTGCCGTCCTCGCGCCGGTAGAAGTACTCTCCCTGCAGGATCAGGTTGCGCTCGGTCGGATTGCCGTTCGGTGACCATTTCCAGACAAAATCGGCGATCGTCAGGTCGGAGTCACCCGTGAAGGCATCACCGCCTTCCTCGTCCTCGTGACCATGGCCATGGCCGCTGCTGCGATCGACACTGTCCACCCACATCTGCGACAGGCCGGCCTGCCAGCTGTGGCTGCTGCCGACATCACCGCCGAGCTTGGCGAACAGCGTCTGCACGTTGCCCAGTGTCTCGCTGGCCTCGCCGCCCGGAAAACGCGAGCCGCGGTAGGCCTCGCCGCCAAGGCGCAGGAAGATGTCCGTGGGCGCGACCCAGTTGAACTGCAAGCCATCGTCGGTGTACTGCTCACCAAGCATGGCGCGGTAGACCAGCGGCTGGTCACGGAAGTCCCAGGCATGTGAATGCACGCGGTTCAGGTAACCGATATCGGAGTAGAAGCGGCCGAAGCGCAGGGCGGTCCCGGCGGGCATGGCGAGCGTGTCGACAAAGGCCTCCTCGACCTCGACCTCGGTCTCGCCCTCATCATCATGCAGCCCAAGCGTGAAGCGCCCGTAGAACAGCTGGTCCACGGTTGCGGATACAACCAGCTCGGTCTCGTCCAGTGTCAGGCCCTCGGCCGGCAGACCGGCCTCGCCACCCAGCTGGAAACCCGGCAACGCATAATCTTCCGGGTCCTGTGAGTAGCTGTTCAGGCTGCCCTGCAGGATCAGGGACACGGCCGGGTTGAACGTATTGGCCTTCTCCTGTTGGGCGGCCGGGGCCGGCGCAGCAGCGACAGCCGCCGCCGTGCGTTCGGCTTCCTCCGCCTGGCTGCGTGCCGCGGCGGCCTCCTGTTCAGCAGTATTCAGCCGCTCCTCGAGTGCGCGAATACGCGCCTCGTATTCCTGCTGCAAGGCATCAATCTGTTGCCGAATGTCCTGCAACTCGTCTGTCACTGCAGGAACCGGAAATAAAACCAACAAGGCACCCAGTGCCCACTGACGTAAATACATCATGTACAACCCTCCTGACCACCCTGCCCGAACACAATCCCGTGCACAGGGGACAATCGTTAGTCAATCAGACTATCTGGCGAGTGAGGGTTGTTTCGGGAGGCGCTCTGGAAAGGTAGCGATTGAAGCGTGTCTGTGTCGCACGCGGGATGGGCATGACCGGCAAGGACGCAACCGCAAAGGCCTGCCATGTGCCGGCTGTATCAACAGCTAATGCGTCATCCGGGCCGGAGGACAACAGGCAGATGTCGCAGGCTTCGTGATCCGCATGTGCCAGAAAGTCGCTCACATGAACAGCCTGGGCCAGTTGTGCCAGCAACAGCCCCAGAACGAGCAACAGCGGTATTAGTTTCCCACGAGCCATGTATCAATCTGTGTACGTCAGGTTATCAGGCGAGAATACTAGTCACCCTGCAGGTTTCTGTCCAGCTCCGGATAACAGCCAACATAGCGCCTGCCTCGGTGCACCGCAGCAGGCGGTGTCGCTGATATTGTCATGCTCATGACATCAGCAAGCCTTCTGCAGTGATTGAGGCGTCTGTTATTCGGCACAGAGCCCGCTTCAAACACCGCACCCCTGATGTTTCTTTTCGGGCAGATCTTCTCGAATTCTTCAGAATGCTTAACAGTGTGAACCTGGCCGGTGTGGGCGGACAGGTCGAGCTGCCATTTCGCTGTCGGTCAGCATCGACTCTTGTGTCTGCATTCCATTAAAGTAATCTCCCGGTGCTGATCAGATAATCCGCAGCCAAACAGGAAACCATATAGCGAAACGGCCATGAAGTATTACCTGAAAGCAAACGAGGCACTGCCGAAGGGCATCGACCGGATTGTAAGAAGACTTCTGGATAGATCTTACAAGCTATTGACGGACAACGAAGAAACGCCTGATATTGCGGTCCACGAGGTGCGTAAATACAGCAAAAAACTACGTGAACTGCTACAACTGCTGTCACCCGGAATGAGCCGCAAGGCCTACAGGCAAAACGACCATGCCCTGCGTGATTTTGCCCGGCAGCTGAACGGTACGCGCAACAGC
>CAJQNP010000107.1 GCA_905479705.1 uncultured Gammaproteobacteria bacterium | reverse complement strand
CCCAATATCCCGGCCATGGCGCGATGGCTCCATAGAACGTGGTTATCAAAAATCAGGTTCTGCAATTTGCCACGTTCAATGGCCATCACCACTGCCCGGTGCGTTCCATTCAACGGGGTAAGAACCCGCTTGGGCCGCGATTCCAGGGTCAGACTGTTTTTCTTGTTGCAGCTGCGCACGCACACACCGCAACCCAGGCACAAATCTTCATTCAGACGGGCCAATTTCATTCTGGGCTTGTTCGGGTTATGAGCTGAAACCAGGGTCATCGCCTCTACCGGGCAGACATTCACGCATTTGCCGCAGCCGTTGCAGGTTTCTTCATCGATGACCGGGATAAAATTCGTGGTGTGCACCGGGTTGAGAATTGCAAAACGGCGGGCAGCAATCATCGCCTCACAACAACAACTGCAGCAATTACAGATAAAATTCACCTGCTCACGCACATTTTCACCAAACTGCACCAGGTTGTGTTCATAGGCCTGCTGCAATAAGTCATCGCATTCCTGCTTATCAATCGCACGCGCCGCGCCGTGTTTCGTAAGCGAGGCCGCTGTGATATTGAAGGTCATGCAAATGTCCTGAGGCGCATCGCAGGCTTTGCCCACGTGTTCCATCTTGTGCCGGCAGTAACAACGCCCCACACCGATATGGCTGGCTGTTTCAATGACCTCGCTGGCCCTTTCATAATCCAGGACATGCAGTGCATTTTCATTGGATAACGCAGGCTCATGAACAAAAGTGCGCCCCAACTGTGTTTCACCGCGGGTAAACAGTTCCCGGATAAAATCCTCTTCTACATTCAGGTACTGGTAAAAAAGCTCGCTCAGTATTTTCTGATCAATATCATCGCGCACGCGCATCAGCGAAAACTCAAAAAACCCGGCCATCGGCGGCGGCAATGCGTACAACGATTCGCTGTCCTGCTCGATATCAATCAGGATGGCTCTGGCGGCCAGCTCATCCAGAATTTTCTGTGTTTCAGTGAGGTTCTTCTTCCAGATTCGGCTGGCTTTTTTTGCGGTAAATGGCTTGATGGGCATGAGCGAAACCAGGCCGGCTTCTTTTTCACTGAACAGCATGGACAAAATATTGAACAACAGATCGGATGTCGGCGCACCCTGGGGAAAACGGTTTAACCGGTCGGCTAAAGCGGAGTAACTCGTTTTAAGTGTCGTGTGGGCCACAATTCATTACCCTTTGGCATTAGTTGATCCTTACCAGGAAAGTATTAACGATCTTTTCAGGAATTCCGACAAGTATTCGGACTTTTCTTGACCACCCGCAGGACATCGAACCTAAACCGGGCGCCAATTGATGCACTTTTTGATCTGAGTTAATGAGTTTTGAGCAGTACTTACGAAGGTACACTTATGGCCGACTCCGGTTATACACGCCTCCGAAATTCATGCCTGACGAGTGACCGGTTGAAATCGCAAGCAGGAGCGGACATTCGTCAGACAAAAACCCCGGCACAATGCCGGGTCTTTCATCTCGCGCCGCGCGAGCGATTGGAATAGTAGCCGGAGTAGCGAACGAGATGTTCGTATTTATCGGGGATGTGGTTCATGAGTAGTCGCAGCCACTTTAAGGCTGGCATGAGCTGGTAGTTGCGTTTCAACTTCGCATGCAGTCTGGAGCGGTAGATGGCCGTGCCGGAATTGTCGTCGTAGCGCATCTTCTCGAGAGCGAACGACCTGTTTCATTACAGCGGCAAACGCCTGGCCGCACACTGGAGCGATCACGTGGGTTGATTAATCGGCGGCAGCCAGCTCGGCGGCAGGCCCAATCGGAGTAAACTTCGGCCGGATCTCCGGGTGATCGAAGAAGTCGTAGTGCAGGAACCCATCCCATTGCACTTTCAGGGCGTGATCCAATGCCAGTTCGAAGTGGGGGTAGTGGCCTCATTTCGGTTCCAGCTCGAGGGCCATCTCGTAGGCCACCTTGTCGAAGGTGTTGCGCAACCAGACCGCGATGAAGTCGTCCTTGACCTTACCGCGCAGGTAGTGAGGTACGCCCCAGTTCTCGGGGATAACCTCGAACCAAGCGTCGTACAGATCTTTCGTGTAGTCGAGGAAGGTCAGCACGTCCCGCGGTGAACTCACGTTGTTGTGGCCGGTGTTGGCCAGCGTCCACTCCTCTCCGGCGACATGCCGCAGGAATTCAATATAGCCGGTCATGTTCTGCACGCCGGAGTAGTCGTGCAGGGGCATGCGGTTGGCGTAGACGAAGTCGATGAAGGTGATCACCCCATCGGGGAACAGCACGTAGCTGTCAGCCGTGCTGTGGGCCACATCCACCGGCGTGGCCAACTTGAAGCGCTGGCCGTCGAAGTCGAAATAGCCGCCCGGTGCCGGCACGATTTCCGTGGGGCGAGGCACGACCTGTTGATAGCGGTCCATGGCCTCCACCAGCCGGTCGCTGCCGATGATACGCTGTTCATGGCCCTGTTCCCGGATTTTATCGATCAACGCATTGGCTCCCTTGACGTGGTCCAGGTGGGGGTGCGTGTAGACGAAGGTGGTCACCGGGTTCGGGGTGATCTTCGCGATGCGCTCGAACAGCCGGTCAACAAACAGGTCCTCCGGAGCATCCACTAGCAGAACTGCCGATTCACCCACGTACATTGTCATTGCATGCAGGTTGTGCAGGATCCAGTAACTGTTATCGGTCAACTTCTGGATATTGATTTCCCCCACCGGGTACTCCGAGATCGCCACCATCTGGCCTTCCTCCAGGGAGACGGTCTCAGATACCGGTACGCGCTCACGTTCGGTGAGTTCCCGGTTGCGAGAGGTCATTGGCTGTACCGGGCGGAAGACGTGATCGCCTTCCGGAATCGCCGCATCCCGGATCCAGTAGAGGTACCCTGCGGTGAGCAAAGCGAGAACGGTGATGCTCCAGCTGATTTTGTTTGACACTTTTTCCTCCACTCGAATTTGCATGCTTCCAGACATCTTCACCCTGACTGATGTCGGCTTTAGGAATTGCACCGACTTGAGCGCGACCTCTTGATCATAACTTGACACCTCGTGCGATACTGCGGCTGGTACTCCAACCGGGCCCGTGAGAGGAACTTGTGAGCGATAGACTTGAAGCTTGTATTTGTCGTAGTCCCTGAGCCGTTTAGCTGTTTTGTTCTGCGCTAGGGTTTCTGCGCGGCGCACTTTATCCGTAACTCTTTAAATAGAACCAGCCCAATGTCTGCTTCGGGTCCAGAACTACCAGGTCTTGCCGACAACCCGAATCTACCTCTGATTCACGTCATTGCGAACTGAATCTCGAGGGCGTAGGCTGACTTATGCACGCGACAGAGGGGAATCGTTCATGATGGCCAATGCAATTCAACCAGCGTCCCCTCGCCATTGGATCGGTTTAGTTGCGGTGTATTTCTTAATACCACTAGTTCTCTTGCTATGCGGAGGGGATTTCGCTTGGTGGCAGGCGTGGGTCTATTCCCTGTTGATCGTTGTCGCTGGCATAGGAGGGCGCATTTGGGCGGAACGGCGGCATCCGGGCTTGCTGGCCGAACGACAAAATATTGAGAAGATCCAAAGTTCAAAGGCTTGGGACAAAGTGCTTGCTCCACTGATGGCGCTGAGTGTGAGTTTCCCACTGGTCATTGTGGCCGGACTGGATCACCGCTATGGCTGGTCACCCGCATTTCCGCTATGGCTCAACGTGCTCGGCTTCATCTTGATCTCGCTCGGATACGCTTTCGCTTCGTGGGCATTGGTAGAGAACCGCTTTTTCTTCACCACTGTACGTATCGAGACGAATAGAGGGCATGTGGTTTGTGACAGTGGCCCATACCGGATTGTGCGGCATCCGGGCTATGCCGGGAATATTCCGCCACTGCTGGGCATTGTGCTGGCACTGGGCTCGGTGTGGACACTTGTTCCGGCGGCGGCTGCGTTTATCATCGCGGTGATCAGAACCGCACTGGAAGACCAGTCTCTACAGGAAGAGTTGCCGGGCTATCGAGACTATGCACGGCGCGTGCTCTATCGGTTGATTCCGGGGATTTACTGAGGAGCCCTTTCTTTTCTAACCACAGTTACTTCGTACGAAACAAAACACTGCTACTGGCCGACTCCGGTTATAAGCGATGCTGAAATTTACACCTATCGTATGGTCGCTTTGTGGCCAGGACCGGAACCTGTATCCACGGATGGGTCTTTAGCTGCTGTCGACCCACTGCGGTCCTAGGGGGTTCCTGTAAAAGCAGCCAAATTCCCGTTCGTTCTATCCCGGTGAATCGCTTTACGCAGGTAAGTTTTGCGCTGACGCAAGTCAGTGCAGTCTTTATGGCGCAGTCTTAAACTGGCTAACTACAACAGGTTTGCAGAGCACGATGCATGTCGCTATGTCTCGAACTCAAACGTCGCAACTTACTCCGGGTAGCGATCGCCTAGCCGGCACTGGCACGCATCTGGATTTCCACCCTTTACGGAGACGAGTTGGTAGAGAAATGTTCGTCGAACCTGACCCGAAAATGATTAAGCAGGAGACTCCTATGAAGAGCCTGAAAAAGACGTTATGGAGTATATCGATCACCACATTATCCGCGATAGCCGTATTCCATTTGGTGTGCCTGCCGGCTTTCGCGCAAGTCAGCCAGGAGGTTATGGATTCAATCTCGACTCCGGATCAGGTAGAAACATCAATCGGTACCCTCGAGTTCTTCGACGGGATCCCCACCAGGGAGACCGCCAAACTGCTCTACGACAACCTCGACTTCCTGCGCGGTGTGGAGACTTTTCTGAATGGCATCCCGGCGGCCTCAGTGGAAGCGCTCCGGCGCGGTCAGGAGTCCCTCGGCGCCGAGTCTTCGAACAAGGTGGTTATCTTCGACCAGCTAATGGACAGTAAGCCGCTATTCCTCACCGGCAACACCGATACCGTCTACGCCAGCGCCTTTCTCGATCTTCAAAAAGACGGTCCGACGGTGATCGAGATTCCCCCCAAGACCGGCCCGGGGACAGTTAACGACGCCTACTTTCGCTTCGTGATAGACACTGGCGCCCCAGGCCCCGATAAGGGCGCGGGTGGCAAGTACCTGATCCTCCCGCCCGACTATGAGGGTCCGGTCCCCGATGGCTACTTCACCGCCAAGTCGACCAGCTATGTGAATTGGCTGATCCTGCGTGGATTCCTCGTTGACGGCAAGCCTGACTTCTCGAGCAACCTGTTCAGGACGGGTCTGAAAGTCTACCCCCTCGCCAAGGCGGACGACCCTCCGGCGATGGAGTTTATCAACGCTTCCAATACGGCGTTCAACACCGTGCATGCCAACTCTTTTGAGTTCTTCGAGGAACTCCACAGCGTGATCGAACGCGAGCCGATCGCGATGCTCGATCCCGAGCTGCGTGGGCTGTTCGCGTCTGT
>CAJQNP010000106.1 GCA_905479705.1 uncultured Gammaproteobacteria bacterium | reverse complement strand
TTCAGGTAGTTGATTATGACGGCGATAATCGAGGGTACACTCCCGACAAAACCGCCGATCACGGTAGCTGAGCCTGTGATACCAGTCACGATGGCAACTGCATGCAGGCCATACACGATATGCGCAGCTACCAGGGCCGACGGCACTGGTTCTTCGCTGTTCGTTTCTTCGCTGCTTGACACGACAATTCTCCAAGACTGGCTGGACGAATCGGGCTAGTGTAGCACTGACTGGCACAAGCCCCCTCGCGCACCTCAAGACCGAGCGACTGAATCGAGTCTACCGTGTGCTACACGACAGCGACCCGAACGAGCTGCTAATCAAGCAGATCGCCTGCAGCAATGGCTTCAACCATCCCGGGCAATTCTGTCGGGACGACAAACAACTATTCGGCGAGTTACCCTCGGAAGCGCTTAAACGTTTTTAACGACGCAAAAGACACCAGGGCCAGGTGCGCAGGCACTTTTGCCTGTGAAGATGCCATGATCGGAAACAACATGCTTACAACAAGTAGCAATCCCTACTCCTGATTACACAATCCTTGCAAATCCTGCTGCACATATTGAACGCGGGCTTCGACAGGTGACGCGGCCAGTACAGTCTCTCGACAATATGAACGCCCGAGTCGCCGGCCAGCGTTTGTGAGGCTGGCGAGAATCCGCCATGGGACGCGACACCTCATGTTCGGTTCCGCGGCAAAGCTGCCGCTCAAAGGATTGATCACGAATGCCCGAGTCGACAGTTGCCGCTTAGCGGTTTCAAATATGCACTGCAACCAAAGGACTGGAACAGGTCAACAAGCAGATATTCCAGGTTGAATCAGGGAGCTTGCAGCCAAGCGTTTCACTCCCGAAGAATCACGTCTCTGCAGTAAAACCAAACGCCCTGTCATGCACATAGACGAGCTTGCAGTCATCGATGTATTTCGCATCGTGGATCCTGCCTGCTGCGATGTAACCGGTTTCGCCGGCATTCAGCACCACCGCCCCGCCCTCCGGCACCAGGCCGTCAGCACCACGGGTAAAAAACTGGATTGCCATCTTGCCTTCCACGACCACGGTCATGTCATCACCCGGGTGTGAGTGCGGTGGTTCGGCGCTGCCGGCATCCCACTGCTCCAGCATCACTTCCACGCCCTCGGGGTTGCCGGGAATGGTTGTCCTCACGGTAAAGCCTTGCGGTGTATCAGGCACGGTGACATGGTTTTTCCAGATTGCTGTCGTTGATGAATCCATGGGTATCTCCTTTATTTATACAGTATAAAAATAATCTTAAACCAGTTGGCACTCACGCACTGCCATCCAGCACGGCACGCACGAACGGCACCGTCAGGCGGCGCTGTTCGACCAGCGAAGCCGTATCAAGGGTATCGAACAAGGCAAACAGCGTCGGCAGATCGCGCGGGTAGCGCTTTAACAGGTACTGCGCCGTCTCCTCCGGCAGTTCCAGCCCGCGCGCCCGTGCACGACAGCCCAGCGCCGCGATAACATCCTGCTCGGCAAGCGGCTTCATGACGTAGGTCACCCCCCAGCCCAGTCGCGATACCAGGTCGGGCAGCAGGAAGCCGGCCTGGTCCGGTCGTGCATCGCCGGCCATCAGCAGGGTGCCAGCGCCCTGCCGCACACGGTTAAACAGGTCGAACAGGCCCCGCTCCCAGTCGTCACGGCCGGCAATCGCCGTGACGTCATCGATACAGATCAGGTCGAGTTGCTCGAGGTCATTAAGCACGACGGGTGTAAAATCCAGCAGCTCCCGCAATGGCAGGTAGCTGCAGCTGCGCTCACACGCGGCCGCATCGACACAGGCGGCCTGTAGCAGATGCGTTTTACCCATGCCGACTGGCGCAACCACGTAGATGAACGCCTCGCCCTGCCCCCGTGCTGCCTGCTGCAGGCCCTGCACGGTTTCGAGATTCTGGCCGGCGTAGAAACTGTTGAAGCGGGCACTGTCCCTGAGTGCGAGTCCAAGGGGCAACTGGGGATGGCGGGTCATGGGCTGGGGTTCAGGCACGGCAAATGAGCGTGGTGTTCAATTATTTACTGCGCGCAAACAGTACTGAAACGGTTTCAGTGAGCATCCCGCTTGGACCATGCCAGCCGACTCCAGGTCAGGACATAATCCAGACCACTCCACAGGGTTGTGGCGAGTACGCTGTAAACCAGCAGGTCCAGCCACAGGACAGGTAGTTCATACACACCGTGACTGATGATCACCGCCAGCACCAGCAGGATCTGCGCAAAGGTATTCAGCTTGCTGATAATGCTGGGCGCCGCCTCGAGACGCTCGACGCGCATGTGAAACACGATTGCACCACCGACGATCACCAGGTCGCGCAGCACCACCAGCGCGACCAGCCACACGGGTATCCAGCCAAGCCAGCCGAGCGAGACAAAGCAGGACACCAGCAGCAACTTGTCGGCCAGCGGGTCCATCAGGGCACCGAGCCGGCTGCTCCAGTTGTTCCGCTTGGCGAGATAGCCATCGAGCGCATCGGAAAAGCCGGCGATAAAGAACAGGATCAGGGCGGTACCGAGACGCTCATTCAGCAGCGCCAGCACCACGGGTGGTACCAGCAGGAAACGGAACGCCGTAATCAGGTTGGGTATGTCGCTGGCTTTCACTGGCGCAAACGAAACTGGCCGGGTGTCTCGCTGATGATGGGTTCCAGCACCGTCCCGATACTGACGGTGCGCGTCAGGTCATCGAGGCTGCCGTTGAGCTGCAGGGCATAGTCAATTTCCGCACCCGCGACACGCTCGGCCTGCACATCGACGACTGCCGTGAGCCCCTTCAGGTAGGCACTCAGGCGCGCATAGTCGTTCAGGGAATCAACGCCGGACACGGAAATACTGACCGAGTTCGCAGTGCCGCCAGTGCGCGCCACTGCAAACCGGGAGGCCAGCAAATCGGCCGTGTCGTCGATCCCTTTTTGCGACAGGGTATTCAACTGCTGGCTGCTGTCCGACCAGGCCGAGGGCCGACCGGCGACCTCGAGGTGCCAGCGCGATGACCAGCCACCGGAAGGACTGCGATTGAGTCGGCCGACCAGTACGGCCTGCGGGTTATAGCGTCGTGATGCGGCGGTCACGTTCTCGAAGAAACCGCCCCAGATATCGGAAAAGCGTACCTTTGACTGGTCCTCCAGGTCCATCAGGGGAAAGACGATGGGCAGGCCGCGCTGCTTTGCCGCCAGCGCGATCTGCTGGTGCACGTCTGTGCCGTCGTCGGCAGACACCACGTAACGTTTGCCGCGATCCTCCACCGCGAGCCACACCAGTGTGTCGGGACGTTCATTACCCCAGTAGGCCTGGCCCTGCTGCTGCAACGACTTGCGTATGGCATTGCCGTCAAAGCGCACCCACAGTTTAAGCAAGGGCGGTTCGCTGTCGGGCTCATTGAAATAGCGGTACTGCTGCACCAGCGCATCGGGCTTCTTCAGCATCTGTTTTGCCGGGGCCGTCTGCAGCACCGCGTCCTGGCCGGCGACACGCACCAGCACCTCCTCCAGTGCCGTCCGCGTGGCGCGGGTGCGCACACCCGACGTCTGGTTGGGCACGACCACCTCGGCGTCAAACAGGTCCTGCGCGGCGGCCTGCTCACCGGCCACGGGCAGCATCAGCAGCAGGCCCAGCAGGGCGCACAGCAGGGTGCGGCTTTGTTGATATTTATCCATGCGTTATCACATCAGTTTAAATAATGGCGTAAAGGATACGGGTATCTGCAGAATTTGGCCATACGGCAGCATCCAGCCGCAATCCGCGGTTTACACCGGTCACGGACGACCGCTACCATAGCGCCCCTCATCAAACCTGCACAGTTCGGCCGATCGGGGGAATCCGCGCGTGAGCGTACCAGACAACAAGCACGCATTAAATTACCGGGATGCCGGCGTAGATATCGACGCAGGCAGCGAACTGATCGAACGCATCAAGCCGGCCGTGGCAAGGACCCGTCGCCCGGGCGTACTCGCCGGGCTCGGCGGCTTTGGCGCGCTGTTTGAATTGCCGCTGGACCGCTACCGTGAACCGGTGCTGGTATCCGGTACCGACGGCGTCGGCACCAAGCTGAAACTGGCCGTGGAAGCCGGCCTGCATGACAGCATCGGCATTGACCTGGTGGCCATGTGTGTCAATGACATCGTGGTGGCCGGTGCCGAGCCGCTGTTCTTCCTTGATTACTACGCCACCGGCAAACTGGAACTCGAGGTTGCCACCGACGTGGTCACCGGCATTGCCCGCGGTTGTGAACTGGCCGGTGCCGCGCTGGTCGGCGGCGAGACCGCCGAGATGCCGGGCATGTATTCCGAGGGTGATTACGACCTGGCCGGCTTCAGTGTCGGCATCGTCGAGAAATCCGCAATCCTCGATGGCAGCGCGGTCGGCGCCGGCGATGTACTGATCGGCCTCGCATCCAGTGGCCCACATTCAAACGGCTACTCGCTGATACGCAAGATTCTGGAAGTCAGCGGCAGTTCACTCAGTGATGAGCTGGATGGACGCCCGCTGGCCGAGTGGCTGCTGGCGCCGACACGCATCTACGTCAAGCCGCTACTGTCACTGTTTGCCGAGGTCGACGTGCATGCCCTCGCCCACATTACCGGTGGTGGCCTGTCCGAGAACCTGCCGCGCGTGTTACCGGAAAATACCGCGGCCGTAATCGACACCGCCAGCTGGCAGCCGTCGGCGGTGTTTGACTGGTTGCAGCAACACGGCAATGTCGAGACCGCCGAGATGTACCGCACGTTTAACTGCGGCATCGGCATGGTGGTGTGCGTCGCCGCGGCCGATGCCGACAGGGCCCTCGCCCACCTGACCAGCCAGGGCGAGGATGCCCGCATCATCGGCAACATCGTTCAGGGTGAAGGCGAAGCCGTCGTCAGGTACACACCCTGACCCCTGCCTGATGACATCTTGTCGGACACGCATCGCTCACACGCAATGAAACACACATGAGCGACCCGGCAACAACCCCCATCCCGGTCGTCATCCTGATCTCCGGGCGTGGCAGCAACCTGCATGCCATCATCGAGGCCGTCGAGCAGGACGGCCTGCCCATCGAGATACGCGCCGTCATCAGCAACCGTCCCGCAGCCGGCGGCCTGCAGGTTGCAGCCGAGGCCGGCATTGCCACGGATGTCATCGACCACACGGAATTTACCGGGCGCGCGGCCTTTGATCATGCCCTGCAGGCCCGCATCGACGCCTGCCAGCCGGAACTGGTGATACTCGCCGGCTTTATGCGTATCCTCACAGAGGACTTTGTCACTCACTACCGTGGACGCATGCTCAACATTCATCCGTCACTGCTGCCCGAGTTCCCGGGTCTGAATACTCACCAGCGCGCACTGGACGCGGGCTGCAGGGTACACGGCGCCAGCGTGCATTTCGTCACCGCCGACATGGACGGCGGGCCGGTGTTTCTACAGGCACGCGTGGCGGTACGGGCTGATGACACGGCCGAGCAGCTTGCAAGCCGGGTGCTGGAACAGGAGCACCAGCTGTACCCGCAGGCGATTCGCCTGTTTGCCGAGGGACGCCTGTCGCTCGGTGACAACGATGACGTCCTGCTGGACGCTAGCGTGCTGGAACAGCCGCTCCAGCTGACTGCGCGAGCAGACACGCCCTGCTCATGAGACGCCCCGCTATCCTGTTGTTCGCGGTCACCAGCCTGCTTGCCGTGGCATTGCATGCAGCACCCCCACCGGACTTCGAGGCGAGCTACCGGCTTGAACAACACAGCCTGCGCATCGGTAGCGCCAGCATCGAGCTACACACCGACAAAGAGGGCAACTACCACTACGAGTTCAGGAGCTGGCCGGCCCGCTGGTTGTCCTGGTTCCAGGACAAAAGCCTGTATGAAAGCAGTCGCGGCAGACTCGACGACGCCGGGATACACCCCGAGCAATATGACTACGAACGCAGCGGCGACCGGCAGCGTAATGCCAGGCTGTCGTTTGACTGGGAGACCCTGACTGTCGAGAACGACGTCGCCGGCAGTCACTGGGAGATGGCGATAGAACCCGGCACCGTCGACAAGCTGGCCACGCAACTGGGCATGATGATCGCGCTCGGCGAGGGACAGCAGGATGTTACCTACAGCGTTGCGGACGGTGGCTCGCTCAAGGAATACCGCTACCGTGTCGTTGGCAGGGAGACACTCGACCTGCCCGCCGGCACCTTCAAGACCGTCAAGGTCGCCAAGATTCGCAAGGACATCGATCAGCAGGTCATCATCTGGTTTGCGCCGGAACTGCATTACCTGCCGGTGCGCATCTGGCGACGCGACGGTGATGACGAGGAATACCTGAGCGACCTGGAGAGCTTCAGCCGCTCGCTGTGGGGCCAGCCCGGAAAACGCTAGGTCTTTGGCAGGGTCACGCCCTGCTGGCCCTGGTACTTGCCGCCACGGTCCTTGTAGGACGTCTCGCAGACTTCATCGGATTCCAGGAACAGCACCTGGGCGACACCCTCGTTGGCGTAGATCTTTGCGGGCAGTGGCGTGGTGTTGGAAAACTCCAGCGTGACATGACCTTCCCACTCGGGTTCGAACGGCGTGACGTTCACGATGATGCCGCAACGGGCATAGGTCGATTTGCCGAGACAGATAGTGAGCACGTTGCGCGGTATACGGAAGTATTCCACGGTGCGCGCCAGTGCAAACGAGTTCGGCGGAATGATACAGACGTCCGACTTCACATCAACAAAGCTGTTGTCATCAAAATTCTTGGGGTCAACGATGGCCGAGTTGATGTTGGTAAAGATCTTGAACTCGTCGGAGCAGCGAATATCGTAGCCGTAACTGGACGTGCCGTAGGAGACGATGCGGCCGGCACCGTTCTCGCGAACCTGCCCGGACTCGAACGGCTCGATCATGCCGTGCTCGTTCGCCATGCGGCGTATCCACTTGTCCGATTTAATCGACATGACGGGTGCGTCCCCTCGGCCTCAATCAGGCAAACTGCCGAGCGCCGCTCCTGTGAGTGAAAGACAAGGCAAATATCCACGGGTAAGCGGAGCGTACTAAACAGTACGTGAGCATTGCCCGTGGATTTTTAACGCAGTATTTCGCCACAGGAGTGGGGCTCAGTCGTTCTGGATAACGATCTGCGGGAAGCGCGCCGCATAGTCCTTGGTCTTCAGCGACAGCTTCGCGGCCGTGCGACGTGCGATCTCGCGATAGATCTGCGAGATACGCGCATCCGGGTCGGCAACCACGGTAGGCTTGCCGGAATCGGTCTCTTCACGAATACGCTTGTCCAGCGGCAGTGCACCAAGGAAATCGGCGTTGTTCTCTTCCGACATGCGCTCGCCCCCGCCCTGGCCGAAGATGTATTCCTCGTGGCCGCACTCGCTGCAGATATGGATACTCATGTTCTCGATGACACCGAGCACCGGCACCTCGACCTTCTCGAACATCTTCAGCCCCTTGCGCGCGTCCAGCAGGGCGATGTCCTGCGGCGTGGTGACGATGACCGCGCCACTGACCGGCACCTGCTGCGCCAGGGTCAGCTGGATATCACCGGTACCCGGCGGCAGATCGATAACGAGGTAATCGAGGTCCTTCCAGTTGGTGTCGTTCAGCAACTGTTGCAGCGCCTGCGTAACCATCGGTCCACGCCAGATCATCGGCGTCTCTTCATCAACCAGGAAGCCGATCGACATGGCCTGCAGGTGGTAGCTGTTCATCGGCTCCAGCGACTTGCCGTCAAGGGACTCGGGCTTGCCGCTGACACCCAGCATGCGCGGCTGGCTCGGGCCGTAGATATCGGCATCCAGCATGCCCACGCTGGCGCCCTCTGCAGACAGGGCCAGCGCCAGGTTCACGGCCGTGGTGGACTTGCCCACGCCGCCCTTGCCGGATGCCACGGCAATGATGTTCTTGATCCCCTCGATGTGCTTGACGCCCTTTTGCGCGGAGTGCGCGGAGATCTTGGTGGAGACATTGACCGTGGCGCTGCTGATGCCGTCGATACCCTCGGCCAGTGCCTTCAGCCTGGCCGCCAGCTCGTCATGGTAACCCTTGGCAGGAAAGCCCATGACGACATCGATCTCGACCTTGTCGCCATCGACCTTGATGTCCTTGATGGCCTTGGTCGAGACCAGGTCACGTTCCAGGTACGGGTCTATATAGGTTGCCAGTTGCTCTTCAATCTGTGCTTGGGTTACATCGGCCATGGCCATACTCCTTCAAAATTGCTGCACCGGTCAGACGACCGGAGAAAATTGACCGCAAATTGTACACCAACTCGCCGGACCCGTCCCACGATGACACAACCCGAAAGGGATACTCCCGGCACAACGCTGACGGGTCTATGGCATACTTAGCGCCCGAATATTCATACACCTTTCAGGGTTTTAACCCGACACCCGCGAATGAGTCAGGAAAAACGCACAATTCTGGTCACCAGCGCCCTGCCCTATGCCAACGGGCCGATCCATATTGGCCACCTGGTGGAGTACATCCAGACGGACATCTGGGTCCGATTCCAGAGACTCCGCGGCCATGACTGCCGCTACGTGTGCGCCGATGACGCCCATGGCACGCCCATCATGCTGCGCGCCCGCCAGCAAGGCATCACCCCGGAAGCCCTGATCGCCGCCTCGGCCATCGAGCACCAGGCGGACTTCGCCGGTTTCAGGGTTGGTTTCGACAACTATCACTCCACCCACTCGAATGAGAACCGCCTGTTTTCCGAGCAGATATTCGAGCGCAACCAGGCGGCCGGGCACATCACCTCGCGCACCATCACGCAGGCCTATGACGCGCAGGAGAACATGTTCCTGCCGGATCGCTTCATCAAGGGCGAATGCCCGAAGTGCGGGGCCGCCGATCAGTACGGCGACAATTGCGAGGTGTGCGGATCGACCTACTCACCCACCGAACTGAAGAACGCGGTCTCCGCCATCTCCGGCACCACGCCGGTCGAGAAGGAAACCGAGCACCTGTTCTTCAAGCTGACCGACTTTGAAGACATGCTGAAGGAATGGACCCGCGCCGGCCACCTGCAGCCGGAAGTCGCGCACAAGGTACAGGAGTGGTTCGCCGACGGCCTGCAGGAATGGGGCATTTCGCGCGATGCGCCCTATTTCGGTTTCGAGATCCCCGGTCACCCCGACAAGTATTTCTACGTGTGGATGGATGCACCGATCGGCTACATGGCCAGCTTTCAGAACCTCTGCGAGCGCAGCGACGACCTGAACTTCGACGACTACTGGAACCGTGATTCCAGTGCCGAGCTGTACCATTTCATAGGCAAGGACATCATCAATTTCCACGCGTTGTTCTGGCCGGCCATGCTCAGCGGCGCCGGCTACCGTACGCCCAGCGCAATCTACGCCCACGGCTTCCTCACGGTCGACGGCCAGAAGATGTCCAAGTCGCGCGGCACCTTTATCAAGGCGCGCACCTACCTTGATCACCTCAACCCGGAATACCTGCGCTATTACTTTGCCGCCAAGCTCGGCAGCGGCGTCGATGACATCGACCTGAACCTCGACGACTTTGTTGCGCGCGTCAACAGCGACCTGGTCGGCAAGGTCGTGAACATTGCCAGTCGCTGCGCCGGCTTTATCAACAAGCGCTTCGAGGGACGCCTCGATGACAGCTGCAGCGAGCCCGGGCTGTACCGGTCCTTTGTTGACGAGGGTGACGCGATTGCCGCGGACTACGAGAACCGCGATTTTGGTCACGCCATCCGCAAGATCATGACACTGGCCGACAGGGCCAACCAGTACATCGACGCCAACAAGCCCTGGGTACTGGCGAAACAGGAAGGCGAGGAACAGACCGTGCAGGCCGTCTGCAGTACCGGGCTGAACCTGTTCCGGGTACTCGTGACCTACCTGCAACCGGTGTTGCCGGCCATGGCCAGTGATGTCGAGGCCTTTTTGAACCTGCCGGCGATGACCTGGGATGCCATCGACACCCCCCTGACCGGACACACCATCAATAAATTCAAACCGCTGATGACGCGCGTTGAACAGGAGAAGATAGACGCCATGCTGGAAGACTCGAAGGACAGCCTTGCAGGCCAGGCCACGCCGGCAGAACCGGCCAGTGGTCCACTGGGCAAGGACCCGATTGCCGAGACCATCAACTTTGACGACTTCGCGAAACTCGACCTGCGTATCGCGCGCATTACCCGGGCGGCGCATGTCGAGGGTGCCGACAAGCTGCTGCAGCTGACGCTCGATATCGGCGGCGAGAGCCGCAACGTGTTTGCCGGCATCAAGTCGGCCTACGCACCGGAAGCACTGGAAGGCAAACTCACCGTGATGGTCGCCAACCTCGCCCCGCGCAAGATGCGCTTCGGGATCTCCGAGGGCATGGTGCTGGCCGCTGGACCGGGTGGCAAGGACCTGTTTGTGCTGCACCCGGACGAGGGTGCCGAGCCCGGAATGCGGGTGAAGTAATCTACATATTTTACTGATTTTGATAATATTGTAGGAGCGGCTTGCGGCCGCGAACATCGCTCCAAAAAGTATTCGCGGCTGCAAGCCGCTCCTACAGGATTTTTTTCCGCTGTACGGAAACAACTATGACCGAACTTGCCCTGATCCTCGTCAGCACCGTCCTGGTCAACAA
>CAJQNP010000105.1 GCA_905479705.1 uncultured Gammaproteobacteria bacterium | reverse complement strand
GCGCGATTTTAATGTTGCAAATCCGGGGCCCATTGGTTACCGTGTAGCCCGGCTGGGGGTGCCCCGACGGGCTGAGATACACCCTTGGAACCTGATCCGGTTAATGCCGGCGTAGGGAAGCTTGAAGTCTGTCTGACGCGACACACACCTGCCGGCTTTGTTTCCATGACCCGTGAGGACGGCCACATGAGTGCGATCCCGGAAGATTTTATCAAGAAGACCACGCAACTGTCGGAGGATGTCACCCGGCCGTTCCCGAATTCCCGCAAGATTTATGTCGAGGGCTCGCGCCCCGATATCCGCGTGCCCATGCGCCAGGTCGAGCAGGCCGATACCGCGGCCAGTTTTGGTGCGGAGAAGAATCCGCCCATCACGGTGTACGACACCTCCGGCCCGTACTCGGATCCCGAGGCCAGTATCGACCTGCTTGCCGGTCTCGCCGATGTGCGCGCTTGCTGGATTAACGACCGTGCCGATACCGACGTACTTGACGGCCCCAGTTCGGCCTTTGGACAGGAACGCCAGTCCAACCCGGAACTGGCGCACCTGCGTTTCGAGCATATCCGCACGCCACGTCGTGCGCTGGCCGGCAGGAACGTGTCGCAAATGCACTATGCACGGCAGGGCGTGATTACCCCGGAAATGGAGTATGTCGCGATTCGCGAGAACCTGTTGCTGGAGTCGCTGCAGGGCTCCGAGCTGCTCACGCAGCATGCGGGTAACAGCTTTGGTGCCAGTACCCCCGAGCGCGTCACGCCCGAGTTTGTGCGTGACGAGATCGCCCGCGGTCGTGCCATCATCCCCGCCAACATCAATCACCCGGAACTGGAACCGATGATCATCGGCCGGAATTTCCTGGTGAAGGTCAATACCAATATCGGCAACTCGGCCGTGACCTCGTCGATTACCGAAGAGGTGGAAAAGATGGTGTGGTCGGCCCGCTGGGGCGGCGACACGCTGATGGACCTGTCCACCGGCAAGAACATTCATGAAACCCGCGAGTGGATACTGCGCAATTCACCGGTGCCGGTTGGCACGGTGCCGATCTACCAGGCGCTGGAAAAGGTCGACGGCAAGGCGGAAGACCTCACCTGGGAAATCTTTCGCGACACCCTGATCGAGCAGGCCGAGCAGGGTGTCGACTACTTCACCATCCATGCCGGTGTACGCCTGGCGTGGGTGCCGCTGACCGCGAAACGCGTCACCGGTATCGTCTCGCGCGGTGGTTCCATCATGGCGAAGTGGTGCCTGGCGCATCACCAGGAAAATTTCCTGTACACGCATTTCGAGGACATCTGCGAGATCATGAAGGCCTACGACGTGTCTTTCTCGCTGGGTGACGGCCTGCGTCCCGGTTCCGTGGCTGACGCCAACGATGCCGCGCAGTTTGCCGAACTGGAAACGCTGGGTGAACTGACAAAGATTGCCTGGCAGCATGATGTGCAGGTGATGATCGAGGGCCCGGGCCATGTGCCCATGCAGTTGATCAAGGAGAACATGGAGAAGGAGCTGGATGACTGTTTCGAGGCGCCGTTCTACACGCTTGGTCCGCTGACCACGGATATCGCGCCCGGTTACGACCACATTACCTCGGCCATTGGCGCGGCGCAGATTGGCTGGTACGGTACCGCGATGCTGTGCTACGTCACGCCCAAGGAGCATCTCGGTCTGCCGGACAAGGCCGATGTGCGCGAGGGGATCATCACCTACAAGATCGCCGCGCATGCCGCCGACCTTGCCAAGGGGCATCCCGGTGCGCAGGTGCGTGATAATGCACTCTCCAAGGCGCGTTTTGAATTTCGCTGGGAAGACCAGTTCAACCTCGGCCTGGACCCGGAAAAGGCGCGCGAGTTTCACGATGCCACCCTGCCCAAGGATTCCGCCAAGGTGGCGCACTTCTGTTCCATGTGCGGGCCGAAGTTCTGTTCCATGAAGATCAGCCAGGACGTGCGGGACTATGCCGCCAGCAAGGGGATTGGCGATATCGGTGTCGCGATCGAGCAGGGCCTGTCTGAAAAGGCGGAACAGTTCAAGGATGCCGGTGCGGAAATCTACAGCAAGGCGTAAGCTGCCTGCTTAAATCGACCTTAAAGGACCGTTGTTATGATTGAAACCCGGCGTAATTTCAGTCGCCGCATGTTGCTACGGCTGGTAGTGCTTGGCGTGCTGGTGATCGGAATACTGGTGGCCAAGTACGACTACATCAATGACCTCTATCTCAGTAACCAGCTGACGCCGGTCGGCCTGATCATAAACGGCGGCATCATGGTGGCGTTCCTGCTGGGGCTCATCAAGGTGATTTCCTCGCTGGTGTTTTACATGCAGGAGGAAACCGCGCTGTCCCGGTTTGTACGCCAGTTCAGGGATGACCCGGAGTCCGACAAGCTGCTCAAGGGCATCAACCCGAAATCGATCGTGGTGCGGCGCTACAACACCATTCGTGCGCTCAGCGAGCGCCACGTGCGCATCAATCACAGTGCGCTGGCTGCCACGCTGCAGGCGGATGAAAGCACCCGCACCAGTTTTGCGCGTTACATCGGTAATATCCTCATCCTGACCGGTGTCTTCGGTACCATCGTGTCCCTGTCCGTGGCGCTGATCGGCGCCTCCAACCTGCTGGAGTCGGCAACGGACACCGGTTCCATGGGACTGGTGATCCACGGCATGTCGACGGCGCTGTCGACCACCATCACGGCCATCCTGTGTTACCTGTTCTACGGTTACTTCAATCTCAAACTGGGTGATGCGCAGACGCACCTGCTCAGCGGCATCGAGGAAGTGACCTCGGTGTACCTGTTGCCGAAATACGCGACTGACAGCGAGAGCATGTTGCAGGAGGTTGCCGGCCTGATCGGCGGTCTGCGCAAGGCCACGGCCGCGATGCAGTCGACCCAGTCGGAATACACCAAGGCGGGTCACAAGCTCACCCGGCTGGTGGATGAACTCGGTGAACAGATGGGTGGCACCAGCGAGAGCATCGACAGTATCAAGCAACTGCTGCGTGACGGCTTCCGCCTGCCGGCCGGCAACGACTGACCATGGACGGAGGCTTCGTCGACCTGCGCCAGGCTACCGACAACGGTAGCGGCAGTGACAGTTTCTGGCCATCCTTTACCGACATCATGATGGTCGTGGTCATGATCTTCATGATCGCGAGCACCGCGTTGATGCTGCGTAACTGGGAGCTGGTCGAGGAATTGCGCGCCACCATCATTGCCGAGATGCAGGCCGAGGAACTGGCCCGCTCCATGACCGAGACCAGTGCTACGCTGGAGGAACAGCTGGCGCAGGCACAGCATGCCAATTCCGAGTTGCGCATCCAGCGCATGCGCAGCAACGAGCGCATCGCGGAACTGGAGGTCCGCCTGGCGGCGCGTGACCAGCGCGTGATGGAACTCGAGACGGATAACCAGCAACTGGCTGCCAGCCTGCAGAAGTACCGCCGCGATGCCATGCTGGATGCCGACCAGCTGAAGCAGACCCAGGACGAACTGGCGACACTGCAGCAGCGGCTGGACGAGGTGCTGATCGAATTGTCGGAGGGTGAGGAGGCGCGTCAGCAGCAGTCGGTCGAACTGGCGACTCTGCGGCTGGGCAGTTCCCTGACCGAGCAACAGTTGCTGAATCTGCAAATGGAGTACAGCGAGTTACAGGTCAAGTACGACAAGCTGTTCAAGCCGGCGCGTTCCGCCAAGGGCAAGCATGTCGTCACGGTGCGCTACAGGAAGGAGGCCGGCGCCTACGAGCTGCACATCAGGGAAAACGAGGAGGCCGATTATACCGAGGTCAGTCGCGAGGAACTGCACCGCCGGATGAGCACCCTGAAGGACAAGTACGGCAACCTGCTCTACGTCAAGCTGATCATCCCCGACGACAGCGGCCTGTCATACAACGAGGCCTGGAGTTTCACCGTGGAGATGCTCGACAAGTACGACTACTACCACCAGAACTAGTCGGCGCTGGCCGAATGAATTCGGCCCTACGGCGCCAATTTTATTCTGTGGTAATCAAGTCCTTGTCAGTGCCGGATTTATCCGACAATCGATGGTGCTTTCATACTGTTGGCCAAATGGGTTCAATCCTGCACCATTAATCTTTGGCTCAATCATCGGCCGAGCCAGAATTTGTAGGGCCGAATTCATTCGGCCAAATGGGATTGTTATCACGGGAGACAAGGAGGTCCCCCATGTCCTACGATGCTTTACGCAGGGGACGTCTTTCCCTGAACAGCCAGATCTATTCTATCACTACGGTAACTCGCGATCGCCAACCGGTATTCACGGATATCAATTCAGCACGCTTGCTGATTCGTGAGCTCCGCCATTTGCACGAGGCGGGCATCGTTAATTCCCTTGCCTGGGTTGTTATGCCTGACCACCTGCACTGGATGATTCAGCTCCATGATCATTGGCCTCTGTTCAGGGTTGTGAAGACTATCAAAGCCCGGTCGGCACTCGCTATCAACGCCCATCTGGATCTTCATGGCAGCCTCTGGCAGCGGGCCTATTACGATCGTGCCGCCAGGAAGGATGACGACGTGTGTCAGTTGGCTCGATACCTCATTGCCAATCCCTTGCGCGCGGGCCTGGTTGAGCATATCGGCGACTACCCGCATTGGGATTGCATCTGGCTGGATGGGACGTCGTCAACAGTCATGGTCGAATGAATTCGACCCTACAGG
>CAJQNP010000104.1 GCA_905479705.1 uncultured Gammaproteobacteria bacterium | reverse complement strand
AAGATTAGCCCCGGTCCCGGATTACGGCGCCTCACGCCTCCATCCGGGCTACAGAACTGGTGAACCCCACGACGGACAAATGGGTGGGTAATCCCGTCCATATGCCGGTTGCGAAATTCCACCAAGGTAGCCCGGATGGAGCGCAGCGCAATCCGGGGTGGTGGAGTTCATGGGGACTTCCGGACTCAGGGGGCAAGATTAGCCCCGGTCCCGGATTACGGCGTCCCACGCCTCCATCCGGGCTACAGAACTGGGCGGGGACTGGTGAACTCCACGACGAACAAATGGGTGAGTAATCCCGTCCACATACCGGTTGCGAAATTCCACCAAGGTAGCCCGGATGGAGCGCAGCGCAATCCGGGTTGGTGGAGTTCATGGGGACTTCCGGACTCAGGGGGCAAGATTAGCCCCGGCCCCGGATTACGGCGTCCCACGCCTACATCCGGGCTACAGAACTACGGGCCTGGGTGGTAGTAGTCAGTGTTGATTGGGGTTTGACGTTAAACCCCCTTGGCGCAGCCGAGCATCGCAGTGAAAACCGGGGAAAGTGAGCCTCCTGTTTGATCGAATCGAGCGTAGCGAGATCGCGAGTTGCGCGAGCGCCGGGCTTTGCGAGACGCGCAGGGCAAGGCTGCGAAGCGGCCTTGTAGTTCCAGAAGCGGGCAAGCCACTGGGGGCCACCTTTCTTTTGGGTACTTTTCTTTGGTGGCCAAAGAAAAGTACCTCGCCTATCGGGGCGAAACCCGATTATTAATCAGGCTGGGTGATAGCAAACATAGATTCTCGACTGCGCGGGAATGACGGGTCGTCCGCAAGAATAACAGGGCACCATGAAGCGCCAGGATCAACGAATCCAGATCGTCTTCGCATTCACAAACTCATGAATCCCCAACCGCGATAACTCCCGGCCGTATCCCGAATTCTTGACCCCTCCAAACGGTAACCGCGGGTCACTTTTCACCATGCCGTTCACGAATGCGCAGCCGCATTGCAGTTGCCGCGCAATACGCTCACCGCGTTCGGCGTCCTGTGTCCAGACGCTGCCACCCAGGCCGAAGTCGGTGTCGTTGGCAATGTGGACCGCCTCGGCCTCGTCCGCGGCACGAATCACGGTGGCCACGGGCCCAAACAGCTCCTCGCGGTAGGCGCGCACCCCGGGTTTGACGTGATCGATGATCGATGGCTGGTAGAACGCACCGCTGCCGGCCTCCGGGTTGCAGCCGGTCACGGCCACCGCGCCCTGCGTCAGGCTGTCGACCACCTGTTCGTGGAGCTCGTCGCGCAGGTCGATGCGCGCCATCGGCCCCAGTCTATTGGTCTCGTCGAGCGGGTCACCCATGCTAATCGCCTCGACGGCCGTCTTGAAACGCGCGACAAATTCAGCGGCGATCGCAGCCACCACGATAAAGCGTTTTGCCGCGATACAGCTCTGCCCGGTATTCAGAAAGCGCGACACCACGGCCTGCTCGACGGCCAGCTCGAGGTCGGCATCCTCGAGCACGATGAACGGGTCAGAACCGCCCAGCTCCAGCACCGATTTCTTTACCTGGCTGCCGGCGGTCGCCGCCACCTGCCGGCCGGCCGACTCGCTACCGGTGAGGGTCACGGCGTGCACGCGCACGTCCTCGATGACGGCGGCAACCTGCGAGGACGGGATCATCAGCGTACGAAACACGCCCTGCGGAAATCCCGCCTCCAGGAATACCGTCTCGATCGCCTGCGCACACTGCGGCACATTGGAGGCATGCTTCAGCAGCCCGGTGTTGCCGGCCACCAGCGCCGGCGCGGCAAAGCGGAATACCTGCCAGAAGGGAAAATTCCACGGCATCACGGCGAGCACCGTACCCAGCGGCTGGTAGGTCACCAGGCTGCGACCGGCATCGGAGGCAATCACCTCGTCTTCCAGAAAACCGGCCCCCTCGGCGGCGTAGTACTCGCAGCCCCTGGCGCTCTTCTCGATCTCGGCGCGCGCCTCGGCAATCGGCTTACCCATCTCCAGCGTCATCAGGCGCGCGAACTCCTCCGCATGATCGCGCAGTACCGCGGCAGCATGCTGCAGCAGTACACCACGCTCGGCGATGGGCGTGGCTGACCATGCCGGGGCCGCCTGCGAGGCCTCGTAAAGGGCCGTTTCCAGGGCCACGGGCGTGAAACTGTCGATCTCGGCGAGGGTCGTACCATCAAGCGGATTCACAGATTTAAATGTCACGTGATTTTCCTTTCGTTAGAATGTCTGTCCGAACACCATTGAATGTAACTATAACGAACTATGCAAACTGTCTTCAGACTCATGATCGTTTTCTGCTGGCTACTGGCCGGGCCGGCCGCTGCCGCACCCGCGGATTCGCTGGCTGCTGACCGGGCGCTCTTCCTGAAGGCCCACAAGGCCTTGAACGAACACCGCTTTCGCGACTACCGAAAACTGGAAAAACAGCTCAGGGACTACCCGCTGTACCCCTACCTGGAGTTCTGGGACATGCGCGGCAACCTGCAACACGTCAGCAACGAGGACATCGCCGCCTTCATCGAACGCTACCAGGGCGACTCGGTCAGCGCGCGCATGCGCCAGTCGTGGCTCTACCAGCTGGCGCGCCAGCAGGACTGGAAGACCTTCCTCGAGGTCTACACGGGCAACCAGCCGGTGACGCTGCAGTGCTACAGGCTGCAGGCACAGATCAAGACCGGGCAAAAGCAGGGACTGGCAGACGCGGCACTGAAGCTGTGGCTGGTCGGCAAATCCCAGGTCAAGAACTGCGACCCGGTGTTCAAGTACCTCGAAGACAACAAGCTCATCACCGATGAACTGCGCTGGCAACGCATTCGCCTGGCCATGCAGTCGGGCAACCCGTCACTGGCGCGCTACCTGGCGAAGCCGCTGCCGGAAGAGGACCGTGCCTGGGTAGAACTGTGGCGCGAGGCACGCCAGCAACCGGCGAAGACGCTGGATTCGCCGGAGCTGAAAAAGGACTCGGCGCACGCCCGCGAGATCATCCTTTACAGTGTACGCCGCATCTCACAAAGCAACGCCGACCTGGCCTTTAAAAAGTGGGCACAGCTGAAACCGCGCTACGCCTTCACGGCCGCCGAGACCGGGGAACTGGAAAAGAACATGGCACTGTCGGCTTCCTGGCAGCGCAACCCGCGTGCCCATGAATGGATGGTGGCCGTGCCGGACGCGGCGGTTGATGCCAAGCTGCGCGAGTGGCGCATCCGTGCCGCGGTGTCCGACGGCAACTGGCCGGCCGTGGTCACGCACACCTCCAACCTGGCACCCGAGGAGGCACAGCGCGAGGAATGGCGCTACTGGCGTGCGCATGCACTCGAACAGACCGGGGACCACGGCCGGGCGCTGGATGATTTTTCACGGCTGGCACGGGAACGCGACTACCACGGCTTTCTCGCGGCTGATTTCATGAACTGGCCATACGAGATGAGCAACCGGCCCATTGAGTATGATCCGCCAAGCCTCGAGGCGCTGCGCACGCAAGCGGGGTTCATCCGCGCGCGCGAACTCTACAAGGCGGAGCTGTTTATCGACGCGCGCCGCGAGTGGTACTGGATCACCCGCAACCTGTCGCCGGACGAACTGAAACTGGCCGCGGTACTGGCCGAGCAGTGGGGCTGGCATGATCGCGCCATCCTCACCGTGGCACAGAGCAAGGACTATAACGATCTCAACCTGCGCTTCCCGGTCAACTACCAGTCCGAGGTGCGCAAGATCTCGCGGCAGTACCAGCTAGAACCGGCGCACGTGTATGCCGTCATTCGCCAGGAAAGTGCCTTCAACAAGGATGCGCGTTCCCATGCCGGTGCACTTGGCCTGATGCAGCTGATGCCAAAGACCGGTCGGGTCACGGCAAAGAAACACAATATTCCCCTGGCCAGTACCAGCCTGCTGTACCAGCCGGACAAGAACATCAGCATTGGCTCGGCGTACCTGAAACAGGTCATGGAGGCGTATGATGACAACATCGTGCTGGCCTCTGCCGCCTACAATGCCGGCCCGCACCGGGTAAAGCGCTGGCTGCCCGAGGACAAGGAAAAACCCGCCACACAGTGGATTGCGATGGTGCCCTTCAACGAGACGCGTAACTATATCCAGCGCATACTGGCCTACATTGCCATCTACGACTGGCGACTGGAGCAGCCGGCAACACCGATCAACAAGCACATGCCGATAATCAGGCCGAACGACAGCTACGCTTCGGCGGACAAGTAACGCGCTAGTGTATTTACTATAAGGACGAACCATGCCTCAAGAAACGATCTGCCTGCTGGGCGGTACCGGCTTCGTTGGCCGGCACCTGGTACATAGCCTGACTGAAGCGGGTTACCGGGTACGCGTGCTGACACGCCGGCGCGAGCGGCATCGCGCACTCATCGTTAACCCGGCGGTGACCTTGATCGAGGCCAACGTGCACAACGAGGACGCACTGCGCCAACACTTCACGTGTTGTGCTGCAGTCATCAACCTGGTTGCCATCCTCAACGACACTGACAAGAACGGCTCGGGCTTTCAGCGGGTGCATGTCGAGTTACCCGCAAAGATCGTCGCGGCCGCAGTCGCGACGGGGGTGCCACGGCTGCTGCACATGAGCGCCCTGAATGCCGACCCCGATGAGCTGCATTGCCGCTACCTGAAGAGCAAGGGCGATGGTGAACAGATCATGCACGCCGCTACCGACAGGGGACTGGTCGTCACCAGCTTTCGTCCGTCCGTGATCTTTGGTCCCGGCGACGGTTTCTTTAACCGCTTTGCCAGCCTGTTGAAGCTGTCCCGTCCGCTCATGCCACTGGCCTGCCCCGGGAGCCGCTTTGCACCGGTGTATGTCGGCGATGTGTGCGAGGCCATGGTCCGGTCGCTGGATAACGCCACCGGCGGTGAGCGACTCGACCTGTGCGGACCCGGGACCTATACACTCAAGGCACTGGTGGAGTACACGCGTGACCAGCTGGACATCAGCTGCGCCATCGTGGGCCTCGGTGACGGCGCGTCGCGTCTGCAGGCGCGCATCCTCGGCATGCTACCGGGCCAGCCCTTCACCCTGGACAACTACCATGCCCTGCAACATGACAGCGTCTGCAGTAACAATGCACTGCCGGGACTCGGCATCACTCCCACGCTGATCGACGCGGTCGTGCCCGCCTACCTCGGCAACCACAGCGCACGCGGTCGTTATAACGACTTTCGTCGCACAGCCCGGCGCTAGGCTCGCGGCACTCAATCCAGCATGGACATCTACCTCGTCGGCGGCGCGGTCAGGGACAAGCAACTTGGCCTGCCGGTAAAGGAGCGCGACTGGGTCGTGGTCGGATCGTCAGCGCAAGCCATGCTGGCGCTGGGCTACCAGCCCGTCGGCAAGGATTTCCCGGTATTTCTGCACCCCCGGACGAAAGAGGAATACGCACTGGCGCGCACCGAGCGCAAGACCGGTCACGGTTACACCGGTTTCGAGACCTGTGCCGACCCGGACATCAGCCTCGAGGAAGACCTGCTGCGCCGCGACCTCACCATCAACGCCATGGCGGAAACACCCGGGGGTGAACTCATCGACCCCTACAACGGTCTCGACGATCTCAACAACGGCGTACTGCGGCACGTCTCCCCCGCCTTTGCGGAAGACCCGGTGCGCATCCTGCGCACGGCACGCTTCGCGGCACGCCTTGCCCCCTGGGGATTCCATGTAGCACACGGCACCAATGCACTGATGCGCAGCATGGTAGCCGACGGCGAGGCCGCCCACCTGGTACCCGAACGCGTCTGGGCCGAACTGGTCAAGGCACTGCAGACAGACACACCCGCACGTTTTTTCCAGGTGCTCGCCGGCTGCGGTGCACTGCAGGTCGTGTTCCCGGAACTCGCCGGGAACATCGACAGCACAAGCGACGCTGCACACGGCAACAGCGTCAGTCTGCCGGTGCTGGAGCATGTCGTCAGCCACAGCCAGGACACCGCGATCCGTTTCGCCGCCCTGGTGTGCGACCTGGATAACGGCCGACCCGGCGGGCTGGACATCGAGGTACTGACCAGGCTGTGCGAGCGCTACCGGGTTCCCAATGCCTGTCGCGACCTGGCACGACTGGCCCTGCAGCAACGTTCGTCCTTGCAACAGGCCAGCGGGTTGTCGCCCGAGGCGCTGCTGGAGGTATTCACCAACACCGATGCACTGCGTCGCGCAGAACGCTTTGACGATCTGCTGGTTGTATGTGCCGCCGACGCCATGGTACGCCAGCATGACTGTGACCAGGCCTACCTGCTACGCGCATTGAATGCCGTGCAGGCCGTGAATGCCGCCGCATTGCAGGACAGCGGGCTGACGGGGAAAGATATCGGTCAGGCGTTGCAGGCACTGCGCATCGAGGCGTTGCGGCAACTGAATTAACTTCCGCCGCGTCCCCTGCCAGGCATTCGAGGAAAACATTTGCAGGGTCGAATTCATTCGGCCCTGCAGTGCGATTGTAGCCCGGCTGCAGCGAAGCGAAAGCCGGGGATATAACGTCACCCCCCGGATTTCGGCCCTGCGGCCTTCATCCGGGCTACGCGATGTGTGCTACTGAACCTGCCGCAGGTTAGATTCAGTAAAACAACACCAGCAGAAACGCGCCCAGCAGCAGGCGGTAGACCACGAACGGCAGCATGCCGATGCGCTCGATCAGGCGCAGGAAGAAGTGAATACACAGGTAGGCACTGACGGCCGCAACCAGGGTACCCAGCAGGATGCTGCCCCAGTCGACCGGCCCCGTCTGCTGCGCCAGTTGCAGGGTTTTATAACTGCCGGCCATCAGGATGACCGGGATCGACAGCAGGAAGGAAAAGCGCGCCGCCGCAGTGCGCGTCAGGCCGAGTGCCAGTGCCGCGGTCATGGTGACGCCGGAGCGCGAGGTGCCGGGGATCAGCGCCAGCGCCTGTGCCAGGCCGATCCAGACAACATCCATCACCGACAGGGAATCCTCGCGACGTGCCTGCCGGCCACGCTGATCAGCCACACCCAGCAGCACGCCAAAACCGATGGTTGTCAGCGCAATCACCAGCGGTGAACGCAAGTGTGTCTCGATGACATCATCCAGCAACAGTCCGGTCAGTGCCGCCGGTATCGTGCCGAGCACAACCAGCCACGCAAGCCGGGCATCCGCGGACATCTGCCTGTTCACAATGGACGCGAACCAGGCCAGCAACAGGCGACGCACATCCTCGTGAAAGTACAGTATCACCGCCAGCAGGGTGCCGACATGCACGGCGACATCAAAGGCCAGTCCCTGGTCTTCCCAGCCAAGCAGGCGCGGCAACAGGATGAGGTGCGCCGAACTCGAGATCGGCAGAAATTCTGTCAGTCCCTGCAACAGGGCCAGCAGGATGGCTTGCACGGTGTCCATATATTCCTTTAGGTCAAAGGCGGTTGCGGTAATCCTGCAGGCGAAACCCGGGGATGTCGATGTCGAGTCCGCGCGTCAGTGCGATGCACTTGAAGCGCTCACCCATTTCACCGGGCAGTATCAGTGTTTTTGCCTGCTGTGCAAGCTTCATGTAGGACACCGAGTCTCCGGGACCGGCGCACTGTAACAGCTCATCCAGTCCGCTATCGAGCAGGAAACCGGCCTGCGTGGTGTAACCACTGACATCAAGCCCGGCCGCGACCGCAGCCTCGGCCACGGCGGTAAAATCCACGTGTGCCGTGATGTCCTGCAGCCCCGGCCAGAGAAACGGGTCATCGTGTGCACGCTGCCGGTAATGGCACATCAGGGTGCCGCTGCCGTGTTGCGAGTGGTAGTACTCGTGTCGCGGGTAACCGTAATCAATCAGCAACAACAGGCCCTGTTGAAGCCGCTCGCCGACAGCCTGCAGCCAGGCAGGCAAGCCCGCGTTGACCTCGGAGATATACCCGGCCGGCAAATCACAGTCCGCACACAGCGTGGCAATGCGCCGGGTTGTGTCATCCTGCGTGTCGGTCAGTTGCCAGTGAAAACGTTCGCCGTCAAAGGCCACGTGAAACAGCCTGGCGGTCTCGCCGTCCCATTGAAAACGCTCCACGGCCATCGCATCGAGCACCTCATTGGCCAGCATGACACCGCGGAAATCGGCCCCGGGCAGGACATCGATCCACGACACGCGATCGACCAGCTGCGGCAGGTGTTCCCGCAGTGTCTCCTGCTGGCGCTGCCTGAGCTCGGCGCTGCGCTCCAGGATCAGGTAGCGCCGCGGCAGTGCATCGAGACGCTCCAGCCCGGCGAGCAGGTCCAGCGCCAGTCGGCCGCTACCGGCACCGAACTCGAGAATATCGCCTCCACCGAGGGATGCGAGCACGGCACTGCAACTGCGCGCAATGCACTGGCCAAACAGGGGAGAGACCTCCGGTGCCGTGACAAAGTCACCGCCGCTACCGAATTTCTGCAGACCGGCACTGTAGTAACCGAGGCCGGGTTCATACAGGCAGCGTTCCATGTAGCGTGCAAACGCTATCGAGCCGTTCGAGCCAGCAATGTCCTCGCGAAGCACGCTCGACAGGGCAGCGCTGAGTGTCTGTGCCGCCGGGTCTGGAGCCGGGAAATCGATCACTCAGGACCCGCTTTGCGGTGGCCAGTCGACGCGCGTCAGCGCCTGCTTGCTGTCATCGAAGGCGGCCCACATGTCTGCATAGGTCACGCCGGACACCGGGTGTCTTGCCGTGGCGGCAATCTCGGCCAGCGGGCCCAGCACAAAGGCATAACGGGTTATATCCTCGCGTGGCAGTACGAGTTTACCCTCGGACATCACCAGGTCGTCATACAGCAGCAAGTCGAGATCGAGGGTACGCGCCGAGAGCGCCCCGGTACGCAGGCGACCAAAGCGGTCTTCAATCCGGTGCAGTTCGGCCTGCACGGTCTGCGGTGACTGGTCTGTCGTATAACCCAGCACCAGGTTATAAAACGGCTCACTGTCAAAACCGACCGCGGCGCTTGCATACACGGATGACAGTTGCAGCTCGCCATACAGTTCAGTCAGCCCCTGCAGCGCCGCACTGATATTGCGTTCGCGGTCGATGTTGCTGCCGACGCTGACATACACCTGCGCCATCGGCTCAGACCTGCTCACCGCGTTCAATGATGACGCCGACATCACGCGAACCGCGCACCGCGCCGGGCTTGTGCACGGTCAGTTTTAGCCAGGGTACGTCGAACTCGTGCAACACGATCTCCGCAATCTTCTCTGCCAGCGTTTCCACCAGCTGGTATTCACTGTCGCCGACGAATGCGATCAGGCGCTTGGCCACTGCCTTGTAGTTCAGGGTATCCTCGATGGCATCCGTCTCGGCCGAACGACGGATGTCGGTACCCATCTCCAGGTCCAGGCTGATGGTCTGCCGGACCTTGCGCTCCCAGTCATAGATGCCAATGATGGCTTCAATTCGCAGATCGTTGATGAAGACTCTATCCATGTAACCGCCCCTTGTAGATTTGCGCCTCAATATAGAGCCTCGTCGTCTGCTTGGCCAGCCACGACGCAGTTACCGGGCAGGTTGTCCTTGACGCGCCCGCCGTGAACGATTTCAATGGCGCCATGATGATAGATATTCTGCTGGTCGCCGGCGGTTACCTGCTCGGCTCGATCTCCACCGCCATCATTGTCTGCAAGCTGATGGGGCTGCCCGATCCGCGCACCGAGGGCTCGCGCAACCCGGGGGCAACCAACGTCGCACGCCTGGGCGGCAAGAAGGCCGCCGCGCTGACACTGATCGGTGACATGCTGAAGGGGCTGATACCCGTGTTGATTGCGCATGCCCTGCATGCCAGTCCGACCGTGCTGGCCGCCACGGCGCTGGCCGCCTTCCTGGGTCACCTCTACCCGGTATTTTTCGGCTTTCAGGGTGGCAAGGGCGTCGCCACGGCGCTGGGCGTGATCTACGGGCTGTACTGGCCGGTCGGCCTGTTCACCACGGGTATCTGGCTGGCAATGGCCGCCGTGTTCCGCTATTCCTCACTGGCCGCGCTGACGGCCATCCTGCTGACACCGCTGGGCTTCCTGTGGCTCAAGCCGGACATGCCGGTCATCATCGCGATGCTGATCATCACCGTGATCCTCTACTGGCGACACCGCAGCAACATCGCCAACCTGCTGAGCGGCAAGGAAGGCAAGATCAGTTTCGGCAAGCGCGGCTAGTCAGCTGCACACAAAAGCTGCCCCCTCCACGAACAGGTCGAACGACTCACAGGCTGTTCGCGCCTGCAAGGCGCTCCTACTCACTAGCAACACCGGCGCATGTCGCGCATGCGATGCGCTCCTGGAGTTCTCCCCTGCCATGATCTCGCACCTGCAGGATCAGAGGCTTTCCGCGACCGGTGTATCCGTTTATTGGTGACACGGTCCGCTCCTACGGCTGAACGGGCATCTGTAGGAGCGGATCGCATCCGCGACTTTGTTCACCTGGTGGAATATTGAGTAGGAGCGCCTTGCAGGCGCGAACTTGCACCGGAATCACTCTTGAGCACGGCACAAGTCGACGACAATCAAACCGCCTGCAGGTCTTCCAGTGACCAGCGCGGTATCGCCTTGATACTCAGGCCCTCGTGCTGACCTGCCTGCAAGCGCCGGTAGCCGGCATAGGCAATCATGGCACCGTTGTCGGTGCAGAATTCGGGACGCGGGTAGCACACCCGACCACCCTGTGCCGACATCAATTCACCCAGGCGTTCGCGCAGGCGCACATTGGCACCGACACCACCGGCGATCACCAGGGTCGATAGACCGGTCTGTTGCAGCGCGCGACGGCACTTGATGACCATGGTATCGACCACGGCATCCTCGAAGGCACGCGCAATATCGGCACGCTCCGTGTCGGTCTGCGCGGAGTCACGCCAGGTATTCAGGGCAAAGGTCTTCAGGCCACTGAAACTGAAATCCAGGCCCGGCCGGTCGGTCATCGGCCGCGGGAAACGGTAGCGCGCCGGGTCGCCCTTCACTGCCAGCGCCGCCAGCGCGGGTCCACCCGGATAGGACAGGCCGAGCAGCGACGCGGTCTTGTCAAAGGCCTCGCCGACCGCATCATCCACCGAGTCACCCAGTACCTGGTAGTCGCCCACGCCGGCGACGGAGACCAGCAGGGTATGCCCGCCCGAGACCAGCAGTGCCAGAAACGGGAATTCCGGTGGATCGGCCTCCAGCATGGGCGCCAGCAGGTGCCCCTCCATGTGGTGCACGGCAACGGCAGGGACACCCCAGGTCCAGGCAAGGCTGCGCCCGGTGGTTGCCCCGACCAGCAGCGCCCCGACCAGACCGGGTCCGGCCGTGTACGCAACCCCGCTGATGTCGGCCTTGTTAATCCCTGAACTATCAATAACTTGATCTATGAGGGGCAGCAGCTTGCGGACGTGATCACGTGAAGCCAGCTCGGGTACGACACCGCCGAAGCGGGCATGCAGCTCGACCTGGCTATACAGGGCATGCGCCAGCAAGCCACCCTCGGCGGCGTACAGGGCCACCCCGGTTTCATCACAGGAGGATTCGATTCCGAGCACGATCATGGCCCGTATGGTAAACGTCAGCGCTTGTTACACAAGGAAATTTTGCCTTTTCCCGGCGACGTGTATAGAATGCGCGTCCCTTGTATCAACGCTGTAATTGCTGGAATTTGTATGCCTAACGTCCGTGTAAAAGAAAACGAACCCTTTGAGATCGCGATCCGCCGCTTCAAGCGCGCCTGTGAAAAGGCAGGAATTCTGGCCGAAGTACGTCGCCGTGAATTCTACGAAAAGCCCACGCAGGAACGGAAACGCAAGATGGCAGCCGCCGTCAAGCGCACCCAGAAAAAGGTGTCCCGCGAACTTGCTCGCCGCGTGCGCCTCTACTAGTCAGTTACCCGCCTTCCCCCGATGTCCCTCAAGGAGCGCATTCAGCAGGACGTGAAGGATGCCATGCGCGCCAAGGAAAAGGAGCGCCTTGCCACCATTCGCCTGATCACCGCCGCCATCAAGCAGCGCGAGGTTGATGAGCGCATTGAACTGGATGACGAGCAGGTGCTGGTGGTGCTCGACAAGATGTGCAAACAGCGCCGCGAATCGATCAGCCAGTTTGAAAAGGCCGGCCGCGACGACCTGATCGCACAGGAGGTCAGTGAGCTGGACATCATCAAGACCTACCTGCCGGAGCAACTGGGTGAAGATGAAATCGCGGCAATGATTGACGCCGCCATGGCCGACACCGGTGCCAGCTCCATCAAGGACATGGGCAAGGTGATGGGCCAGTTGAAACCGAAATTACAGGGCCGTGCCGACATGGGTGCCGTCAGCGCC
>CAJQNP010000103.1 GCA_905479705.1 uncultured Gammaproteobacteria bacterium | reverse complement strand
ACACACCTGACGGCAATGCCAGACATTCGTAACAGACCGGTCCTGGTACTGCAGTTTTCGCTGTTTTGCATCCCTGCCGGTATCCAGACCGGCATTCTCGAACCGTTCTAGCCCACCCTACGACACGGCCTTCAAGCCGTCCCGGTCGTCTGCCGATTAAACCCCTGATCCGCCAAACCGGATTCACACGGGACGCCGCACCCCGATACCACGGCTCGACAGGGACATAATAATTAATGAAAGATAATATCCGCATGCTGGTGACAATCGGCTTTATTGCCGTCCTGTGCCTGATGTTCCTGCTAGCCAGCATCTCCCTGACCCAGCTGCACTCCATCAATGCAAGCATGGAGAATCTTGTAGAAGTCACCAACAATAAAACGGCCGCCGCAAACGATATGCGCGATGCCATCCGGCTGCGCAGTGACAGCCTTAAATCAATGCGACTCTCGAATGACATGTTTGATCGTGATGAAGAGCACCAGCGTTTCATCAACCACGCACGCAAATACCGCATCGCCAGGGAGAAACTTGTCAACCTGGGAATGGACGAAACTGAAACAGCCCTGTACGAACAGCTTCGGCAGTTAACAAAGGCCTCGCAACCCTACAATGACAGCGCCTCGGTCATGCTGATGAGCAATGCGCCCGCTACCGAGATTGACAGGGTAATGGAACAGGCGTCCACAACGCAGGGACCAATACTGGAAAAGCTGGACGAACTGGTTAAATTCGAGCAGGAAAACACAAAGCAGGCACTCGCCAACAGCAGGAAACACTATGCAAGCACGCGGCAACTGCTTTTCATCCTGACCGGCATTGCACTGCTGTTCTCTACCCTGGTCGCACACACTGTAATCGTACGTATTTCCGAAAAAAACCGGCAGCTCGCCTACCAGGCGACACATGACCCACTCACCGGGCTGATCAACCGTCGCGAATTCGAGATTCGCGTGGAGCGCGCCATTGCCCATGCCCGTGCACAGGCAGCCACGCATGCCCTGCTGTACCTTGACCTTGACCAGTTCAAGATAGTCAATGACACCTGCGGCCACGCGGCGGGGGATGAATTGTTACAGCAGCTCGCACAGATTCTGCTCAGCACCGTACGTCATCGCGACACACTGAGCCGCCTTGGCGGCGATGAATTCGGCATGCTGCTGGAGAACTGCCCGCTCGACAAGGCTGTCGAGATTGCCAACAACCTGCTGAAGTCCATCGAGGGCTACCAGTTCACCTGGTCAGAGAGCACGTTCACCCTGGGAATCAGCATCGGCATCGTGCCAATTGACCGCAGCACCACTGACATTGCCAGCGCCATGAGCGCCGCAGACTCCGCCTGTTATATCGCCAAGGAATCCGGTCGTAACCAGGTGCAGATCGCCCACATGGGTGATCGCCGCCTGCAGGAACGTCATGGAGAAATGCAGTGGGTTGCGAGGCTCAATGCCGCGCTGGAACAGGACCGCTTCGTTTTGTACTACCAGCCAGTCATACCGTGCGCAAAGAAAACGCCCGGGAGGAAACACCTGGAAATCCTGGTGCGCCTGATCGACCATGACGGCACCATTATATCCCCGGTGAGCTTTCTACCGGCTGCCGAGAAATACAACCTGGTTACCAACATTGACCGCCGGGTGATCGAACACAGCTTCAAATGGCTGGCAGAAAATTCCGGTGGAAACAATCAGACTATCACCCTGTCTGTAAACCTGTCGGGCCAGGCCATCGGCAGCCCCGATATGCTGAAATTCATCCTCGACATGGCGGAGGCAACCGGCGCTCCCCCGGAACAGGTCATCTTCGAGGTCACGGAGACAGCGGCGATTGCAAACATCACGGCAGCAACCAGTTTCATGCTGACCCTGCGCGGCTGCGGATTCCGGTTCGCGCTAGATGACTTCGGCAGTGGCCTGTCATCGTTCACCTACCTGAAAAAACTGCCGGTTAATTTCCTCAAGATCGACGGCGTCTTTGTCCGCGACATACAGTCCGACCCGGTTGATTACGCCATGGTGAAATCGATCAGCGAACTGGGTCATCTGCTCGGAAAGGAGACCATCGCCAAGTTTGTCGAGACCATCGAGCTTTCAGATGAGCTTCGCAAGATGGGCATCGATTATGTACAGGGGCACGCCTTTGGACGACCGCAACCACTCAACAACTTTGTACAGTCACAGACGCCGCACCTGGTCGTCGTCTCCTGATGAGGCCGTTGGCGACAGCCAACACGACTTCCCACGAATACCGTGAACCATCAATGACCGTCGATTTTCCTGTATCTGACGCATCTGCAGTTATCAAGTAGACTTCTCAATCATGAGGCGCTTCCCACCCTTACTGGAGATGATCGAGGGACTTGTGCGCACCCCCTCGGTCAGCAGTGTTGACCCGGCCCTTGACCAGGGCAACCGTGCCGTTATTGACCTGCTCGCCAGCTGGCTGGACAGCAGCGGTTTTCAGGTCGAGATCATGCCGCTAGCGGGCAGCCCTGCGAAAGCCAACCTGATTGCCACACTGGGTAGCGGTCCCGGGGGGCTGGTGCTCGCCGGGCACGTCGATACCGTACCCTATGATGTGGGCAAGTGGACACACGACCCGTTCAGCCTGACCGAGGCCGATGCACGGCTATACGGTCTTGGCAGCGCCGACATGAAGTCGTTTCTCGCCCTCGCGCTCGAGGCAAGCCGGGACATACAGGCCATTGACCTGAATGAACCGCTTATCCTGCTGGCAACCGCCGATGAGGAGACGTCCATGTCCGGTGCGCGCGCCCTCGTCGAGGCACAGCAGCCACGTGCACGTCACGCGATCATCGGCGAACCTACAGGACTCCACCCGGTTCGCATGCACAAGGGCATCCTCATGGAAGCCATCCGGCTACACGGCCACTCCGGTCATTCCAGCGACCCGTCACTGGGTAACAGTGCGCTGGAGGCCATGCATACTGTCATTGATTCCATCCTCACCTGGCGCCAGGAGTTGCAGGATCAATACCGGGACCCCCTGTTTGCGGTCCCGGTCCCGACGCTCAACCTGGGCCATATACATGGCGGCGACAATCCCAACCGGATATGTGCCGAGTGTGAACTTCACCTTGACCTGCGACCGTTACCGGGGATGGATGCCAGCGAACTGCGCGGCGAACTGCACCGCAGGGTCCGGCGCAGCCTGCGCGATTCCGGCATTGCCAGCGACTTTGAATCACTGTCCGCCGGTGTACCGCCCATGGAAACGGCCCCCGACGCCCCGATTGTCACACTTGCCGAGAAACTTAGCGGTTACCCGGCGCAAGCCGTAGCCTTCGCCACCGAGGCGCCCTATCTCGCGCAACTCGGTATGGACACCGTTGTCATGGGTCCCGGGGATATTGCACAGGCCCATCAACCGGATGAATATCTGGCCCTTGATCGCCTGAACCCGACCATCAATATTCTGCAACAGGCGATCAAAACGGTTTGTATCAAGTGATCGGCCTTGCTATAAACGTGTCTGGGTAGCCAGGATATGAAACCGAAAAACACTGACATACAGTTCGTCGAGGGATTCCGGCATTCGGCACCGTATATACATGCGCACCGTGGCCGCACCTTCGTACTCGCCTTTGGAGGCGAGGCCGTTGCCGATGCACAGTTCGCTGACCTGGTGCACGATATCGCGCTGCTGCACAGCCTTGGCATACGCCTGGTCCTGGTGCATGGAACGCGCCCGCAGATCGAGCAGCGCCTGAACGCAATAGGCAGCAGCTTTGACTACGTGAATGGCCTGCGTATCACGGACGATGCCGCGCTCACTTGCGTCAAGGAGGCAGCCGGCACCGTACGTGTCGAGATCGAGGCATTGTTTTCCATGGGCCTTGCCAACACGCCCATGTCAGGTGCACAGATTGGTGTTACCTCGGGTAATTTTGTGACCGCGCGGCCACTCGGGGTTCGCGATGGAGTGGATTACTGCCACACCGGGGAAGTGCGTCGCATCGATGGAACCGGCATTCAGCAACATCTTCAGGACCAGCGCATCGTCCTGATATCGCCACTCGGGTATTCCCCGACAGGCGAGGTTTTCAATCTCAGCGCCGAGGAAATCGCCACTGCAGTGGCGAGCGAACTGCGTGCGGACAAGCTGATAATGCTGACAGAGGGTGTATCACTCAGGAACAACCGGCGTCAGCTGCTTACTCAACTGACCCTGACCGAAGCCAATGCCCTGCTGAATTCAAAACGGCAGCTGACAGAATCCGACAGGCGCCATCTGCAACAGGCTATCTATGCCTGTCACACGGGAGTACGTCGCGTACACCTGCTGAACCGCAAACAGAACGGCGTCTTGTTGCTCGAGCTGTTTACCCGCGACGGTGCCGGCACACTGATCACGGCCGAGTCCTATGAAGGCCTGCGCGAGGCTACCATTGATGATGTTGGCGGTATCATTGAGCTGATCGGACCACTGGAAGACCAGGGTATCCTGGTGAAGCGTTCGCGCGAACTCCTGGAAATGGAGATCAAGCATTTCTTCGTAACAGAGCGCGATGGCATGGTAATCGCCTGTGCCGCGTTATACCCCAGCGAAAAGCAGGCGCTCGCTGAACTGGCGTGTCTTGCCGTGCACCCCGACTATCATAACGCCGGTCGTGGCGACGCCCTGCTGCAGGCTATAGAGGCACGGGCCATAGCTGCCGGCATCAACAAGCTCGTGGTACTCACGACACGCACGGCTCACTGGTTCAGGGAACGCGGATTTGTTGCCGGTGACAAGGCCGACTTGCCCGGCCGGAAGAAATCACTGTACAACTACCAGCG
>CAJQNP010000102.1 GCA_905479705.1 uncultured Gammaproteobacteria bacterium | reverse complement strand
CAGTGGGCGCAGCAGCAACTGGCCGGTGGCAGCGAGCGCCTGCTGGACGAGGCGTTGCCAAGCTTTGAAAAGGTGCTGATAGATGTTGCCTTGCAGCAAACCGGCGGTCGTCGTCAGGATGCGGCCCGCCTGCTGGGCTGGGGACGAAATACCCTGACACGCAAACTGAAGGAGCTGGAACTGAAGTAGTGCGCCTGCCTGCCGCTCTATTGCGGTAATGATATGTTTTCATAAGGAAAATCCTGAATGCAGGGTACCCTCTAGGGTGCTCCAATCCGCCTGTTTTTTGACGAGCAGGTGTCGATCATATGGCGGCATGTGCGTGCCAATTGGTGAGGCCGGCGTCGCAGTAAAGATGCTGCGCGGATCTTGTTTGATGGTGCCGCCATGCGTTTGACGTTTGTCGCCCTGTTACTCGTGGGAATCTCCTTGTTGATCGGCTATCTGGGTGAGCCAGCGCCTGAATATGTGCCTGTTGATGCCATAGAGCTCAAGCCCATCGAACGGCAATGGCCGCTGGATGTTAATGAATCTCGCCGTAAAGAGTTTATGGAGGCGCCTGGGGCCGATCTGACGCCGGTACCCAAGAAGAGTTTGATTACTTCCGAGATGCCGACGCAGGCCGTGTTGCCGCTCCTCCTGTCACGGGTCGAGGAGATGGCGGGGCCTGAAGTGGCCACGGTTGTCGAGCAAGCGCCGGCCCAGGAAGCGTTACCGGTGCCGCAGGTCGAGGCGGCGGCAGCGCTTGAAGTAGTCGCTGTTGTCAGGGAAGAGCCGGTTCAGAAAGCCTCACTGGTGCTGCAGCTCGAGGAAACAGACGAGCGTGAAACTGAGGCTAGCACCGAGGCGAGTGAGCACTATACAGATCAGCTGATTGATTTTGATGGCTCAGATGGCTGGGCGCGGTTCCAGGATATTGATGACGAGGAACAGCCGGAAGGCCTGCGCAGCTACAGCGTCGAATATCGCCACTACCAGGATGACATGGATCGGGGCGGCAAGTCCTACGAAGATGGCATCATCCTGCATGCGCGGCGTGAAACACGTGACTACGGCGAGTTTGAATTGCTGGCGACCGTGCGTGATGCCCGACCGTCTGACGAATCATCGTTTGATGATTCCAGCGGTGGCCGCCTGACACTGCGTCAATATGGTTTTGCCCTGAACAAGGACTGGCTGCTGGATAACAGTATTGGCGTATTGCGCAGTGATGTAGACCCTGTACTGAGCAGCAGTTATCGCTTTAACCTGCCTTCTACACTGGTGTCAGGGGTAAAAAACTGGTCACGTGATGCGTCTACCGAACTGCGCTTCAGTGCCGGCAAGGTCGGTACCCTGGGAAACGGCCAGGTTGAGGATTTTGACACCACCTCCGGGACGCTGGTATCGATGGGTGCAAGCCATGCCCTAAATAGTAACTGGCTGTTGACCGGCAATGTCCTTGCCCTGCGTGACGACGATGATATCAAGGACCACGAAAGTGGCGGGCTTGCTCTGCAATACCGGTCTGCTGACGGTCGGCACCGCTATGTCGGTCATACCTTGCTGGATAGTGACGGTGGCAATGGTGTCTGGTTGGACGGCGACGACCAGATCGGTGCCTGGCGGCAGCGGTATGGCATTTTCTGGCGGGAACCGGATATGCTGTGGGGCAATGCCAGCCTGACAGATGACCAACAGGGACTCTATACGCGTTCGGAATTCCGTGCGCCGCGTTACAATGTGACGGTTGGTACGGACTTCACCGAAAACAATGTCAAGGATGATAATGCGCTGCCAAAAAACCGTTTCAGTAATGTGTTCGTCAGCGGTAATCGGCGGGTTTTGCGAACCACTAGCGTTGGCAGCACTGCCAGCTATCTGAAAGTTGACCCGCAAAATTCGGCTGCCGGCGAAGAATCACAGGTTATTCGCCTGAGTACCTACATACAGCAACAGTTTGCCATCGGTGATACACGCCTGGAGCTGTCCGGTTCAGACGTAGAGAAGAACAGTGGGAACGGCAATGTCTACGGCATTACCTGGGATCAGGGCTGGAACGTGTCGCGCTGGATGACACTCTCAACCACGCTGTCACATGAGCAAAGCAGCGGCCTGGATGAAGATGACGAGCGCAATGCTGCCAGCATGCTGTTCACGCATGATGTGACACCTGACCTGAAATGGAACGGCAGTGCCAGCTATGCACGCAGGAAAACAGACAATATGCCTGACCGCGACAGTTATAACGTCACTCTAGGCAGCGCCTGGCGCTTTCTGCCTGACTGGGAGGCGAATCTGGACCTGACCTGGACACGCGCGGAAGAGAATACCAGCCTCTTCAACGAGACCTTTGATGTTGATGAAAAGACATTGTTGTTCAGAGTCCGCTACGATATACGCAAGGGTCGGCCATTTAACACGGCAGGAAATAAAAACGGTTCCGCTGGTTACGGTGAAGTCACGGGTGAAATGTTTTTTGATGACAACCGCGACGGTATTCGCCAGGCCGGCGAGCGCGCTGCCAGCGGTGTGTTTGTCTATCTTGATCGGCGCTATGAGCGTGTCACGAACAATGAAGGGCGCTACACTTTTAACATGGTTCCCGCCGGTGAACATGCGGTATCCATTGCAGTTGAGGATTTGCCCCTGCCCTGGGGGCTCGAAGATGAATCGCCACGGACGGTGTCGGTCGCTGTGCGCGAGGGCGCGGTGGTCGATTTTGGCCTGACCAGCATTATTCAGTAAAACACTGGGGTGTTATTCCATCAGGGTCTTGAACTTCTGCTTGCCGCCACGCCACTCAATCGTACCTTCAAGCTGTAACGGCGGCTGCAGAATAACGGCTTCCGTACCTTCTGCAGGTGCCTGCCAGAGCGGTATTTCCCGCGTCTGAGCGGGCATGATGGGCGTTTCTGCAACCGTGAAGTCTATGCGTGTGCTGCTAGCATCCCGTCCGTCGAGAAAACCGGATGGCCGGCCATGTGCATTGCCGGTATTTTTCAGCACAGCTACCGGTGTCAGGCGTCCGTTCACATCCTGCAGTTTCACTGACTGCAGGGTCAGCACCGGTTTCGCATCACCGACTGCAACATAGATGATGATGGCGATACGGCCTTGAATGGGAAACTCGATATTTTTTGCACGTGCCATTGTGACATTGTCATCACCGGGCTCGACCAGGATTGCCAGTCGGCATTCACCACTGGGTGTGCCCTCCGGGATGTGAACCTCAAAACGCAGGCGTTTTCCGGCCTGTGATTGCAACGGCAGTTTAAGCCGCTCCATGCGTACCCAGGGACGGCAGCTGTCCGGCTGCAGTTCGGGTGGATAGATGGTAAGGCCACCGTCATCCGAGAGCTTCCAGTCGGCTGTGCGCAGTGTGTAGACTGCTTTGCTATCACCAGTATTGTGTATCTCGACAATTTCCCGGATGACCTTGCCCGGCTCGCCCTGCAATTCAAAACGAGGTGGAGAGACAGTAGCGGCGAAGCCGCCGGCATGCACAGGGCTGAACAGACAGGTGCTGATCAGTAATACCAGCAGGGATAATTTTTTATGCATAGCCATATTAAAATATCTCAATGTCGTAGACAGGTTCGAGGCGCAGGTCGTTAAATACCTGGCGGGCATCAATTTCAAAAGTCATATCAAATATTTCGGTCATGACTGGCTCCATGATCTTGCCCTCGAACAGCTTTACCCGGTTACCGGCTGTCAGGGAACCGCTGGCGAACAGGCCGTTGGTGGTCCAGCTCATACGCAAGGCGCTGGAGTCCGCGGCGCCGCGTATGTTGAGAGGCAGGGAGATAAAAATTCGGCCACGTTGCCCGACATAGGGGGCGGTATTCAGTCGTACCTCGACATGTTGTGCCCGTGCAATGAGGGCATTCAGTTCGCGTGTGTCGAGGGTTTCCGTACTGTATTGATCCTTCCAGCCCAGATCGATATCAAACTGCTGCCGGGGGGAGAGCGAGTCGTCCAGTCGCTCGGCATGCAGCGGCAGACTGACCAGTGTAATCACCAACAGCAGGCAGCCGGCTCTCACGGTGCGGCCCATGTGTATACGACGCCACCTTCATAGGAACCGGCCTCGATCATACTGGAATTGGCATAGCTAAAGGTGAGACGGTCGCTGACGCGGAAGGTTGGATTGTTTGTCAAACTTTGAGAATCAATGATGTACTGGTCCATGGTTTCCTGGAAGATGCCTGACGGGATGAGTTCCTCATCCGCCGTCCAGCTGATTTCCGAGAAGGGTATGGTGGTGCTGGATGCGGTGTTTTTCAGTGGGTCACTGAGCGAGTCAACCGTTAGGGTGCAGGCCAGCGGGTTGGCGGCGGTGCTCCTTATTTCCAATTGGATGCGTATCGGGCCGCTAGAACTCGCAATGGGTGTGCCGTTCCCCAGCTGACCGGGATCTAAGGTAAATGACACTGTACTGGTATTATTGCCGCCGCTGCCGACCCGGATCTTGATCTCGGGTGGTGCCTTGTCTTTCAGATTAAATCTTATGTCGGCATCCGCGACAGCACTCCACAGCAACAAGCCTGCCAACACAGCTGTCAGGAGTCCTTGTGAGTGACGTTTTTGCATGATTGTGCTCTGTTATGGTGAAGCTCAACTATGCTACCTGTCTGCAGACCCGAACAACAGAGGCCGCGGCTGAAGTAGCTGCGGCCCCTGGCACAACCTCTACACGACAGTGCTGGCTATGGATTTGATGCCGTGTAAGTTACGCGACCACCCCGCGTACTGATGCCACCGTAGGTACCCGCTGGATAGACCGCAGAGTTGTCGTAGGTGTAGGTCCACTGTGCCGACAGGTCAGTAACACCCGCGGTTTCTGTTGGTGATGTTGGCGTACCACCGGCATTGGAGAGTACCGGTGCCGGCAAGGCGGGCAGGTTGCTTTCGGTGAGGATCTCGGAATACGGGATGTTTTCCGTACCACCGTCGGACAGGCCGGCGCCACCACTGCTATTGGTGGGCGTGATAGTGACCGGACCGATATTGCTGAACAGTTCTACGGTCACTACGCCACCGGTCAAGTCACCACCAGCACCGGGGACATCGCTGTCATCGCCGATGACGCCAGCAGCCGGGCTGAAGGTAATCAGATCAACGCTACCAGCACTACCCACTCGAAAGTTCAAGACAGAGGGTATAGTAATCTGGAAATCCAGATTGACGGCGGCAGAATATGGTGAAACGTCATCGGAGGCAGATTCTGCCATGAGTGTGCCTGGCAGGCTGGTGGCGGCTAGGAGAATAGTTGTAACCAATTGTTTGTAAATGTTTTTCACGATGCCTCCCTGGGCAGTAGCCGTTATAAAAACCAGATTTTCAATATATGTTTCAGATGAAAAGGTGTACGTAGATATACGTATCGGGCAGGCGCGCGGAAACCTTAGAATGAAACTACTTAGTCGGCCCTGAAATACACATAAGGCAATGATAATAAGGAGATATTCGCACCTATCTGGTAGAATAAACGTCCAGAAAAGCCTTTAAAAGCAGCAAAAACTGGACGAACCAGAGGTGAAGACTTGAGCCAGCCGAAGAGTGCGAATCCTGATCAGCACAGTTTTTTAAATCCCAACTTACTGGATCAACTCAATCCGAAGCATCCTCTGCTGCAACTGGCCAGGCGGATTGACTGGTCGTTTTTTGAAGATGAGTTTGCAACCCTGTATTCCCATCGAGGC
>CAJQNP010000101.1 GCA_905479705.1 uncultured Gammaproteobacteria bacterium | reverse complement strand
TCTGAAGTCATTGTTTGGAATCGTAGGTGAGAATTATAGGAAGCTCGCGGTAGCTACCAGTGGTTAATGTATAGATGTTAATTTAGAAGTACGCATTAAACTGAACCGTGCGCGCGCCAAAAGAAGGGGACTTACTATTTTCCGAGGGGATCAAGAATTTGGCCCCATTTCTGTCACGGGTGTGCGCCACATAAAATCAGCGTATTTTCAGGTGCTGGGATTGGGGCGGAAACGTAAGCCTGTGATTTACATGGAGTGTTTCCGGTTAGGCGCGGTGACTTCCGATCTCATGGTCACAGCCGATGCCACCCAATGGGTTTCGTAAGCGGAAGAAAGAAAATGGCTCCCCGGGACGGGCTCGAACCGCCGACCTAGTGATTAACAGTCACCCGCTCTACCAACTGAGCTACCGGGGAATAGAGAACCTGCAAGAGCGCGCATTCTACTGGAAAGGCCGGTTTTCGGTCAACGCCGATTTTCTCAAATTCCCGTTATTTTTCAACAATCAATCGGTTTGCCATTGCAGCGGGTCAGCGTCAGGCGTGGCCGGCCGCTGTTTGCCAGGCAGATCACCCGGGGTGCGGCCAGCCGGCGTGTATCACAGAAGGTGAACGAGGCATTCGAGCCGCCACTGCTGCCGTCCTGCTGGTAGACGATCCGCTTGCGGTGGTTGCTGGCGAGCAGGCTGATGCCGACGGCAAGCGGGTTGCCGCTTTGCAGGACCTGTTCGCTGTTGTCATGTTCACGGTCGTCACTGGCAAACAGGATCCAGCCACTGACCCAGTCTGTAGCGTTGCCACAGGCTGCGCCGTCGCGGCTCGGGCAAAGCACGATCCGCCGGCCGTGCTTGATGGCTTCATTGCGTGTCAGGTGCAGGGCGGTCATGAACAGGTTGACCTCGGAGGCCATGCGGTTCTCCTGCAGTATGTGACTGAACTGACTGTAGGCGTTCATTGACAGGGTTGATATCAGCGTCAGGCTGATCAGGAGCTCGGGCAGGGTCAGGCCCTGCTGCGTGTCTATTCTCATCCGGACGTCCTTGTCGGGTGAAAAGATTTAGATGTGCACGGTTTATTCGCCGTGATGCGCGGTGTTCCCGTGTTACTGAATGCCGCAGTGGTTTGTTGTTGCAGCAGGAGTGCCTGGTAAGCGCAATTCGCGGCTGCAAGCCGCTCCTACAGCAAATTGATACCGCTGTTCATCAACTGGGTCAGGCGAATTGTCGGACATGCCTGCCGCTGAATGAATAAGGCAGTGATATTTATCGCTGTCAGGAAAATTCGATTCAGACAGTCAGTGCCGCGGTGATACGGCCCAGGGCATCTTTCAGGACATCCATGCCGGTGGCAAACGAGACACGCACATAGCCGGGTGCGCCGAATGCCGAGCCGGGTACCAGGGCGACGCCGGCCTTGTCGAGCAGGTAGGCGGCAAGCTGGACATCATCGTTGACGCCCTCCAGCCGGTCGATCACGTCCTGTACATGCGGAAAGCAGTAAAAGGTGCCATCTGCCGGCAGGCAGACGACGCCGGGGATGTCATTCAGGGTGGCAACGACGTAGTCATGGCGTTCCCGGAAGGCCTTGATCATGGGCTCGATACAGGACTGGTCACCCTCGAGTGCGGTCTGTGCGGCGACCTGGGAGATGGACGTCGGGTTCGAGGTGCTCTGTGACTGCACCTTCTTCATCGCCTTGATCAGGTCTGCCGGGCCGCCGGCATAACCAATCCGCCAGCCGGTCATGGCATATACCTTGGAAACACCGTTCAGGACGATCGTGCGCTCATACAGGTCCGGGGTGGCATTGAGGATATTGCTGAAGGGTTCCTCGCTCCACAGGATGTGCTCGTACATGTCATCGGTTGCGACCAGTAACTGGGGGCATTTCTTCAGGACTTCACCCAGCGCGGCGAGTTCCGCCTTGCTGTAGGCTACGCCGGTCGGGTTGGACGGGCTGTTAATGACGACAATGCGCGTCTTGGGCGTGATGGCTGCTTCCAGTTGCCCGGGTGTGATCTTGAAGCGGGTGTCAACGCCGGCACGAACGATGACCGGTTCGCCCTCGGCAAGCCTGACCATGTCGGGGTAGGAGACCCAGTAGGGTGCGGGAATGACGACTTCATCACCGGGGTTGAGCAGTGCCTGGCACAGGTTGTAGAAACTCTGCTTGCCGCCGCAGGACACCAGAATTTGCTCGGGGGAGTAGTCCAGCCCGTTATCGCGTTTGAATTTGGCTATAATCGCCTGCTTCAGCGAGGGCGTGCCATCCACGGCCGTGTAACGTGTAAAGCCGTCATTGATTGCCTGTATCGCCGCGGCCCGGATGTGTTCCGGGGTGTCGAAGTCCGGTTCACCGGCGCCGAGCCCGATGATGTCCTTGCCAGCAGCGCGCAGTTCGGCGACGCGAGCGGTGACGGCGAGGGTGGGGGAGGGCTTGACGCGCTGTACCCGGTTCGCAAGGGTGAGTTTTTCCAATGTGCTGTCCCGCTCGAAGTGGTCTAATGAACGGCGTTAATCATACTCAAAGTCAGTCGTCGGATAATAGCCCGTGAGCGAACTATTCCAGTTAAATTCCGATCTCAGCCCGGCCGGCGACCAGCCGCAGGCAATCAAGGCGCTGGTCGAGGGGCTGCAGGACGGCCTGGCCCACCAGACCCTGCTGGGCGTGACCGGCTCAGGCAAGACCTATACCGTCGCCAATGTCATCGAGTCGGTGCAGCGGCCGACCCTGATTCTCGCGCCCAACAAGACCCTGGCGGCACAGCTGTATGGCGAGATGAGCGAGCTGTTTCCGTCCAATGCCGTCGAATACTTCGTGTCCTACTACGATTACTACCAGCCGGAGGCCTACGTGCCGGCCTCGGACACCTACATAGAAAAGGATGCCTCGGTCAACGAGCACATCGAGCAGATGCGCCTGTCGGCCACCAAGGCCCTGCTGGAGCGGCCGGACGCCATCATCGTGGCGACGGTCTCGGCCATCTACGGCCTGGGGGACCCGCGTGCCTACCTGAAGATGGTGCTGCACCTGATACGCGGCGACAAGGTCGATCAGCGTGCCATCCTCAGGCGCCTGGCCGAGCTGCAATACACGCGCAACGACGTCGAGCTGCACCGGGCCACCTACCGCGTGCGCGGCGAGGTCATCGATATCTTCCCCGCCGAGTCGGATGGCGAGGCGGTGCGAATCGAGCTGTTTGATGACGAGATCGAATCGCTGGCCTGGTTTGATCCGTTAACCGGGGAGGTCCTGCGGCGGGTGCCGCGCCTGACGATCTACCCGAAGACCCATTACGCCACGCCGCGCGAGGTCATCCTTGGCGCCATGGAGGAGATCAAGGTCGAGCTCAAGGAGCGCCTCGAGCAACTGCGCAGCACCGACAAGCTGGTCGAGGCGCAGCGCCTCGAGCAACGCACCTTGCTGGACCTGGAGATGATGGCGGAGCTGGGCTATTGCTCGGGGATCGAGAATTATTCCCGTTACCTGTCCGGCCGGCAGGCCGGTGAGCCGCCGCCGACCCTGTTTGATTACCTGCCGCAAGATGCGCTGCTGGTGATTGATGAGTCGCATGTCACCGTGCCGCAACTCGGTGGCATGTATCGCGGTGACCGCTCACGCAAGGAGAATCTGGTCGAGTACGGCTTTCGCCTGCCTTCCGCGCTGGATAACCGGCCGCTGCGTTTCGACGAGTTCGAGGCACTGGCCCCGCAAACCATCTTTACCTCGGCCACACCCGGCTCCTATGAGGATGAACACGCCGGTGCCGTGGTCGAGCAAATGGTGCGGCCGACCGGGCTGATCGACCCCGAACTCGAGGTGCGCCCGGCTGGTACGCAGGTGGATGACGTGCTCTCGGAGATACGCGAGCGCGTGGCGGTGACCGAGCGGGTGCTGGTGACAACACTGACCAAGCGCATGGCCGAGGACCTGACAGAGTATCTGGCAGAGCATGGCGTGCGTGTGCGTTACCTGCACTCCGATATCGATACCGTGGAGCGCGTCGAGATCATCCGCGACCTGCGCCTGGGCGAGTTTGATGTACTGGTCGGTATCAACCTGCTGCGCGAGGGCCTGGATATGCCCGAGGTGTCGCTGGTGGCCATCCTTGATGCGGACAAGGAGGGCTTCCTGCGCTCGGAGCGTTCCCTGATCCAGACCATCGGACGGGCGGCGCGTAACGTCAATGGCAAGGCAATCCTGTATGCCGACACGGTAACCGGTTCCATGCGTCGCGCGATGGATGAAACCGAGCGGCGTCGCGAGAAACAGATGGCATTCAACGAAGAACATGGCGTGACGCCCGTCAGTGTGAAGAAGGCCGTCACGGATATCCTTGAAGGGGCGCTGGGGGCAGGCCGGTCATCTTCTCGTTCCTTTGACCGGGTTGCCGAGGAGCTGGTGGAGTACGGTCGTCTCACGCCCGAGCAGTTGCAGAAAAAGGTCAGGCAGCTGGAACAGCAGATGTACAAACATGCGCGCGACCTGGAGTTCGAGGAGGCCGCACGGCTGCGGGATCGAATCCACCATCTGCAGGCCGGGAACCTGGGGCTGGCGGATTGATCTCCGCTATTGCCATAATCAACCTGTAGGGGGTCCTTGCAGGCGCGAACATGCACGGATGCCAGCTTTCTGCCCCTGCAAGCACGCCTTCTCACTTGCAAGAACCGCCTGAAATCGAGTATCGTTCGCCTCCTTCGCAGGCGCGTAGCTCAGTTGGTTAGAGCACCACCTTGACATGGTGGGGGTCGGTGGTTCGAATCCACTCGCGCCTACCAATCTCTCAGTCAGCGGGCTTTCTGTACCACTGGCATCTGGAAATCCCCGACATTACATATAGATAGGCCCCCGGAAGGGCCTGGGCTTGTGCGCGTCACGGCTTCCCGGGTCCTCCCGTGGCGCTGCAAGCCCTGGCGGGCGGGCCGCGCCGGGCGCGGTATCCTTATCAACAGGCCTGTACCGGGTGTCAGAAGTTTGACTGAAGTCACGGAAATTTGCTAAAATCTTCCCTGACTTTAAGATCACGAACTACAATAAATTCGGTGAATCGATAATTTTATTCTGTTCTGGCTCAAAACCACGTGTCGCTGGTATCCGGTATCCGGACGTGATGCGGTTGACACGGGGGTTGCAGAGGCAGAGTATTTAGAACGTAACACAGAGACGACAGGCCCCGATGCCTGGGACAAAACAACAACAGGAACCTTAAGGAGTAACAATTATGAAACCTGCCCGCTCGATCAAGTATCTTTTATTTGCCTTCCTGCTGAGCAGTGCAGGGTATCCACTAGCTTCCTTTGCCGGACCGGTCTGCGGTGACGGTGTTGTTGAAGGTGATGAAGATTGCGACCCTGATGCAACACTACCTACTGACGAATGTGCCATTGATTGTTCGTTTACATTCTGTGGGGATGGTGTTGTACAAGATCCGAATGGTGATCCAGGATTTACCGAAGATTGTGATGATTCTGGTGCCTCGCCAACATGTACAGACATGTGCGAATTTGTAACTACTACAACTACAACCACAACCACAACCACAACGACTGCGGACACGACGACTACGACTGCGGATACGACGACCACGACTGCGGATACGACGACCACGACTGCGGATACGACGACCACGACTGCGGACACGACGACCACGACTGCTGATGGAACGACCACCACGGCAGAACCGACCACGACCACGACAGCTGATGGAACGACCACCACGGCAGAACCGACCACGACCACGACACAGGCCCCGGGCCAGTGCCCGACCTCGACGGTGATTATCGACGGCTGTGACACAGGTGTTACGAATCTGCGGACTGACGGAAGTTGTCTCTCTGACGTGATCGATTGCCCAACCGACGTGAAAAATCACGGCAAGTACGTCAGATGCCACGCGCGCTTGACTCGTGACCTGAAACGAGCCGGTGATATTACCGGTCGTGAGAAGGGCCGTATCGTGCGCTGTGCCGCCAGGTCTGATATTGGCAAAAAGAATAAATAGCCGATAACGCTTTCAGCCTGCTGAAGGCAGTAACAGGAAACGCCGCCAGTGCTATCGCTGGCGGCGTTTCTTTTTGTGGCGCGATAAATACAGGTCACTCTAGTCGTATCGAGTTACCAGGCAGTGCTGGTCCAACAGGGCAGCGTGTGATTCAACGCCAGCCGGGGACGATGGGGTGGTTGCTGTGTTACCCATTGGCTGATGGGCGCGTGTAAGTAAAATCTGCTACGCTCGCAGGACTAAAATCTCTTTGATATGTACCGATATCAACAGGGCCTGTGCCACAATATAAAAGTAAGAAACACCGGTATCACACAACCCTAGCTCACATGACAGGTCAGCTTTCCAGTATGTGTCTATCCGTTCACTTCCGATTACTCCCGGGTGCTGCTTGAACGCCAGAAGCAAGAGTATCCTGGTGTTTCTGTTGAAGGCGCTGGTTACGGCAGGATGCCTGTGGTGGTTATCCCGCTACTTTGACTACGAACAGGTGCGCGGTGCGCTGTCGGGTATCAATCCGTTGTTGCTGGTTGCAGCAATCGCACTGCATTTC
>CAJQNP010000100.1 GCA_905479705.1 uncultured Gammaproteobacteria bacterium | reverse complement strand
CGTCTGCATTCTTGAACACCGCGATGGATTCGCCAGTCAGCAGCGACTCGTCCACCTCCAGGTCACGGCTGGCAAGCAGGCGCATATCCGCGGGGACACGCTCACCCGATTCCAGCAACACGAGATCCCCGGGCACCAGTTCTTCCGCATTGCATTCGTGGGCGTCGCCGTCACGCAAGACCCGGCTGCGTGTCGTGACCAGTTGCTGCAGGGCCGTTGCCGCACGCTGTGCCGAGTATTCCTGGGCAGTGCCGATAATGGCGTTCAGCAACAGCACCGCGCAGATGAAGCCGGCGTCCGACCATTCCTGGATCAACAGTGACACCAGGGCAGCCGCCGCCAGTACGTAGATCAGCGGGCTGGCGAATTGATGCAGGAAGACACGGACAATACCCGGAGGCTCGGACGCGGGCAGGGTGTTGGGTCCATAGTGTTGCAGCCGGGTGGCCGCTTCAGCCTGGCCCAGGCCGTTCGGCGTGCTCTGCAAGCCGGCCAGGACCTCTGCGGCCGGCCTGGCATGGGGTGACGGCAAGGGCGATAGCATGGTAGCAGCGCTAAATTTACTTGATCAGGGGCTCACTTGCTGACGGGAAGCTGAAAACCGAACAGTGCCCCACCCTGTCTGTGTTTATCCACCCACAGCTTGCCTTCGTGTGCCTCTATAATTGCATGGCTGAGAGAAAGCCCGATTCCCATTCCCGAGTCCTTGTTTGTCTGGAATGGAACAAACAGGGTGTCGGCAATCTCTGCATTGATCCCTGGACCGTTATCCGCCACTGTCACCTCGACCATGTCATTTGCCGACAGTCCGCTCTGAATGACGACCTGGCCGTCGGATCTATTCGAGTCCCTGATCGCTTCCAGGCTGTTGAGCACCATGTTGATCAACACCTGCTCGATTTGTATCTTGTCTACCCTGACCTCGCAAGCCTGGCAACCGGGCCGAAACTCTATTTTGACATTACTTTTCTGCATTTCATATTTCAGAAAACCTATGACACCCGGAATGATGCTGTCGATGTTCAGGGGTTCCCTGTGGTTGCCGCTCTTGCCGACAAACTCACGCAGGTGTCGAATGATGTCGCCGGCACGGTGTGCCTGTTCAGAGGCCCGTTCCAGTATCTCCACGATTTGTTGTGGCGCCGCTGGCGTTGTTTTCAGCAGCGATATCGCGGTATCGCAGTAACTGACCAGTGCAGCCAGCGGCTGGTTCAGTTCGTGCGCCATGCCCGATGCCATCTCACCCGCGGTACTCAAGCGGACGACTTGCGCCAGGTCCTGGTGATGGCGCAACGTTTCTTCCTCGGCCCGCTTCAGGTCGGTGATATCCCTGCCTTCCGGAATGAGCAGCACCGTCTTGCCCTGTTGATCCGCTACCGCCTTGATCGTGAAGTCGATCGTCCTGATAACGTCACCCCTGGTGAGCAACTCTTCCTCATAACGTACCGGCTTTCCTTTGCTGGCGTCACTGATTGCAGCCTTGAGCCTGCCCTGGACTTCTGTCGAATAGCTCCAGCAGTATATATCCCAGAAATTCAGCCCGATAACGTCTTCTCTGCCGAGTCCTACAGCGTCCAGCGCTGTCTGATTGGCATCGAGCAGAATACCCTCCGGGTCCAGCATGCCCATGAGCTGGAGGGAAGAATTGAATATCGTGCGGAACCGCTGCTCGCTGTTAGCCAGGGCAGTCTCCGCGCGCTTGCGCTCGGTCATGTCCCGCTGGACGACCAGGAAGCTGGTGAAGTCGCCGTTCTCGTCGGGCACGGCCGCCGCCGAGCATTCCATCTGGAGGACGCGCCCGTCCTTGCAGACAAACTCGATGTCCACCCGGTTGTAGCCTCGCTCCCGTAGTCCGTCGAAAGTACAGTCACATATCTCCTTCGATGCATCGGTAAAGAAGGTCTTGATATTTTCCCCGATGACCTCGCCTTCTTCATAGCCGGATTGCTCGTAGACATGACGGTTGGCCTGGATGATCGTCCCCTCGGGATCAATGACGAAAAAATATTCATCTGCAGAGTCAAACAGGGCTTGTAGCCGGGCCTCGCTTCTCTTCAGGGTGTTTTCGGCCTCTATCTGCCTGGAGATATCCATGTAAATACCCAGCATCCCGTATACCTGTCCCGCGGCATCCAGAAGCGGCACCTTGCTGGTCAGGAGGTTGACCTCCCTGCCGTCTGCCTGTTGTTGTGTTTCCACGATATTCAGCAAGGGTTTACCGGAATCCATCACCTGGCGGTCACACTCCCGGTAGAAATCCGACTGTTCCCTTGTCCAGGAGAAATCGTAGTCAGTTTTTCCGATAAACTCGTCCGGACTTTGCAGGCCAGCATCACGCGCAATCTGCTCATTGGCGCCGAGAAAAACCGAGTTACTGTCTTTCCAGAACACCGCAGCGGGTACATTGGACAGGATGATCCTGAGCAGGTCATTCTGCCTTTTGAGGTCATCCTGTAGATCTTTTTGAGCGGTAATATCGCGCGCAATGGCATACAGATGGCCCTCGCTGGTTGGCGCACTGGTCCAGGCTAGCCACTTGTAGGAGCCGTCACTGCAGCGATAACGATTCTCGAAATTGGCCATGGGCTCACCCGTCGCCAGTACCATCATCGCTTCAGTGGTTGCCGCCTTGTCATCCGGGTGAACAAACTCCATGAACGGTGTCTCGAGCAACACCTGCCTGGAGTGTCCCAGGGTGTTTTCGAAGGCTGCGTTAACCAGACGGAAGTAGCCGTCGAGATCGGCCATGCACAACATATCCAGGGAGAAGTTGAACAGGTTATTCAACACATCATGCTGCGTCGACAGGTGTACCTTGTCCGCTTCCAGCTCACGGATCTTGACTTGCAGTGCTTCATAGCTGGGCTTTTCGGCCATCATGACTCCCCTGGGTCATAAGCTCTTCGCATACAGGTAGCGACGAACCTGTACCCCGATCATGGCAAGAAAGGGGGGCACAGTCGCATACCGGGTGATTACTTATTTGATTAATGTAGCATTTTCGACGGTTCCTCGTGAGGAACCGGATATCTGGAAACCCTCATTGCTCTGATGCTTCAGGGCACGTGCAGCGGCCGCAGGCAGGCACTGATGCAGCCCCTCTCCCGGCAAGCCCCGGGGCTTGCCGTAGTCGCTACACCGGGTGTTTGCCGGCGCACCGGATTCACGTAGCGAAATGCAGGTAGCTGTCCCGGGCGTGGCGTGGTCAGTTATAACCGTACGCGGCCCTGTTGACCGGGCAGGAGCAGATATTCCGCCCCTGGTACTTTCTCTTGTAGGCGCAAGACCGCTCTTCCTTGCACCTGAGCAGCTGCAACTCCCTGTCGACGAAAGGCTCCACATCACACGCGTCCTTGTCTGACAGGCATGCGTAGTGCCTGTCGCACTGTGTGTTACTCACAATTTCAGGATCAACATTCATGCTCTTCATAGCAGCCATCGTGATCACCTTTTCCGTTGCCGGTTACAGCCGGACATACATGAAATACAACACATCAGCCATTTTCACCAACGGCGACAAGACTGATTCCAGTTCGTTGCTGCGCCATTCACATCAACCGGGCGAGCTACAGCCCGATCAGCTCCGCACGTAAACCGCGTTTCTTCGCGGCATCGATGAATTCCAGCGGATCGATTTTTTCCGGCAGGTACTCGATCAGCATCAGATGCGGTTTTTCGTCGTGACAGGCCGCCGCCGCAACACCGTCCATCGCCAGCAGGACATTCCGAAGACTTTCACGTTCTTCATGCGAGGTAGCCTCATCGATATGAAAGGTCACTTCCGCAATCCTTGTGTCCATCATCACACCCCCGGCCCGGCACATTCAGACACTTGCAAGTCTAGTCGCGGCGCTGACGGGGTGTGTTGATCTGGGTTAAACAGACTGCAATTAAATTTTACTTTGCAAACAGACACTTGGGGAAACGGGACGACTATTGCCAGCCGATCACGCTATAACCCTTGTCGGACAGGCACTTGTTAACGAAATTCCTGAACAGGCTGGATGTCTCCGTGGACTGCAGACCACCCGAGACCGCCCCTGCTGTTGCGCCCGCTGCAGCACCTGCAAGGGCGCGATTGCCCACGTCGCCACCCCGTACCAGTCCCCAGGCGGCGGCAGAAGTACCACCAATGGCGGCGCCACCTGCGGCCCGCTTGCCCACCTCCCCGTCCTGCGTCTCATTCACATTCGAGCCGCGCGCCAGCTCCATGCAGGCATCGATATCCCGCTGTGCGGTCTGCTCACCGACCTGCTGTAAATGGTTATTCGGCTAGAGGACGGGCTGTTTCGGCTGGCTGGCGCAGGCAGTCAGCATGACCGCGAGAGCGACAGCGAAAGTTAGCTGCAATACTCGCGGGAGATTGTACCCTGTCATCGATTCATTCCCGGGGTAGGCGTTGCAGCGAATATAGACCAGCAGCAGGCTGATTGTCATTCAGGACAGCCGCTGGCGCCATGCTCGCCCTGTTGTGACTGTGTCACAATAGCTGCGTGAACACCCGCTTGAGACAGGCGAGCCTGATCGTTGCGACCTTTGTCGCGCTGTTGTGGCTGATCGAGATACTCGACCGCACCCTGGGTCTGGAGCTGTACCGCTTCGGCGTCTTTCCGGCCAACCTGCATGGCCTGTGGGGCATCCTGTTCGCCCCGCTGATCCACGGCTCCTGGAACCACCTCGGCTCGAACAGTTTTGCGCTACTGATACTGGGCAGCGCACTGCTGTATGGCTACCCACGCGCGGCCAGACCGGCGCTGCTGTTTATCTACTTGCTGTCCGGCATCGGTGTCTGGCTGTTTGCCCGGCAGAGTTATCACTTCGGCGCCAGTGGCCTGACCCACGGCATGATGTTCTTTATCTTTACCACCGGTATC
>CAJQNP010000099.1 GCA_905479705.1 uncultured Gammaproteobacteria bacterium | reverse complement strand
CCTGTACCCTGTCAAGCTCCGGGCATAAACAAGATGCTCCTACACAGAAGACTGCACAGTCGCGGGTTGCGATCCGCCTCTACGGCAAATTAATGCCGGTACATCCGATAATGTGCAGGAGCGGGTCGCAATCCGCGACCTGGTATGCCGCAAATCATCGTCACTGCCTGATCTTGCAGGATCATGAATAACCCAAGATGCGATCTACCGCGCAGGGGCACCTTGCGATGTACAGGGATGCACGAGTGCCGAGGCAGGCAGGAGAAGGTGAGGACACAAAGCGTCCGAGAAGCTGGCCTGGGCCATGCCGGGAGCGGCCAGGCGCGAATTTCCGACGTGAAACAATCTCATCACCTATTGCCTTTACGTTCCGCGCGGCATTACGGTACATAACAGGGCTACATGCTTATGCTGCTATCACAATGACCACTCACAACACATCACTGCCACTGTACAGCGCCGCACAGCTGCGCGAGCTCGACCGGCGGGCCATCGAGGAGGCGGGGATACCGGGCTACACCCTGATGACGCGCGCCGGCGAGGCCTGCTGGGCGGTGATCAATCAATGCTGGCCCGGCAGTCACGCGCTGAGCGTGTTTTGCGGTGCAGGCAATAACGGCGGCGACGGTTTTGTCATTGCCCGGCTGGCACTGCAGGCGAACTGGCAAGTGCAGGTCTACCAGCTGGGTGATGTGGCGCGGTTGCCGGCCGATGCACGACAGGCCCGCGATGCATTGACCGACGCGGGCGGTCTCGTGAGCGACTATGTTGAGGGTGCCGCGATCGACGGTGATGTTGTCGTCGATGCGTTGCTTGGAACCGGTGTTGACCGACCCGTTGCAGGCCTGTGGCGCAGCGCGATTGAGGCAATCAATGCCAGTGCACGGCCGGTGCTTGCCGTCGACATCCCCAGCGGACTGCACTCGGATACCGGCGCGCACGCAGGCGTGGCCACGGTGGCAGCCCACACGGTCACCTTCATTGGCCGCAAGCTGGGCCTGTACACCGGCGTGGCGGCTGATCACTGCGGCGAGATTCACTTCGCCGACCTGGCGGTACCGGGATCGGTCATGGCACAGGTTGAAGCCAGTGCGCGGCTATTGCTTGCTACACCACCCGGATCATGGTTCGCCCCACGCAAGCGGGTCGCACACAAGGGCGATTTTGGTCACCTGCTGGTGATCGGCGGTGACCATGGCATGAGCGGCGCGGTCCGCCTGGCCGGCGAGGCCGCCCTGCGAACCGGCGCAGGCCTTGTCAGTGTCGCCACGCGAGCGGAGCATGCGGCACTCATCGCCGCAGCCTGTCCGGAGCTGATGTGTCACGGTATATCGCAGCCACGGCAACTCCGCCCCTTGCTCGACACCGCGACCGTGATACTGATCGGCCCCGGGCTGGGGCGGTCCGGCTGGGCAAGGGCGTTGCTGGCAGCGGTGCTGCAGACACGGCAGCCACGGGTCATGGACGCCGACGCCCTGAATGGTCTCGCCGGGCAGCCGCAGCCGTTTACACAGCAGGTGCTGACACCACACCCGGGGGAGGCCGCGCGCCTGCTGAACCAGTCCACGGCGGCCATACAGGCCGACCGCTTGCAGGCGGCACGGGATATCTCGCAACAGTACGGCGGAACAAGCGTCGTGAAAGGGGCGGGTAGCGTTATACAACCAAACGAGGGCACGCCCGTCGTCTGTGCGGCAGGCAATCCCGGGATGGCAACGGCCGGTAGCGGGGATGTCCTGTCAGGCATTATCGCCGCGCTGATTGCCCAGGGGCTTGGCGTCGATGCCGCGGCCGTGACCGGTGTGTGTCTGCATGCGCAGGCCGGTGATCTTGCTGCCCGGGCGGGTGAGCGGGGCTTGATCGCGCGCGACATCATTGCCGCACTGCGCACGCTCATGAATGCCGGGGATGTCGACAGCCGTGATACGTGAGTTAGCGGACGCGGAGGCCACTGAACAGCTCGGTGCGCAACTCGCGAGCGCCGCGACGCCGGCCGTGGTGTATCTGCACGGTGATCTGGGTGCCGGCAAGACCACGCTGGTACGCGGGCTCATTCACGCCTTGGGATACAACGGTAAGGTGCGCAGTCCGACCTACACGCTGGTCGAACCCTATGCATGCAAACCCTGTACGGTGTTTCATCTCGACCTGTATCGCCTTGCCGATGCCGAGGAGCTTGAATGGCTGGGGCTGCGTGACATGCTTGAAGAACCCTCGCTGCTGATGATCGAGTGGCCGGAGCGCGGCGAGGGCCTGTTACCGACGGCCGATCTGAGCATTCATATCGAATACTCGGGTAGCGGACGCCTGGCACGCATGGAGGCGGCCACGGCCGCAGGAGAACAGTTGCTGACAGGGCTTGATGAGACCTGAAACGGCTGATTACCCCGGTCTTCTCGATGAGCGTTGAACTTTTGACGCTATGCCAAAGAGTTTAAACAGTATTTCTTGCATTGCCCTGTCAGTTCTGATTAGAATCCCATGCAATGAATAGGGGAACACATACACGGGCGTTATTTTTCCCCCGGCTGCTCGCCGGATTAGGCCTCTGGCTCGTCAGTCAGGCCGTCGTATTCGCAGAGACCGTTGATTTCAAAGGTGTTCGACTCTGGGCGGCACCGGACCATACCCGTGTGGTCTTTGATACCAGTGGCACGGTAAGGCACAAGATTTTTTCCCTGGCGAATCCCAACCGCGTTGTCATTGATGTACCGTCGGCCAATGCAAGCAAGACGCTGGTCGCGGCCAAGAACCAGAGTGGACTGGTGCAGGGGATTCGCACCGCCCGCAAGGACAAGGACACGCTGCGCATCGTGCTCGACCTGACGCAGGGCGCAAAGCCCAAGTCGTTCAGCCTGAAACCCAATGACCAGTACGGACACCGCCTGGTCGTCGATCTCTACGAGCAGGGTGCAGCGCCAGTCAAGGCAGTCAACAAGACGTCGGCGAAGCGGCAGGCGCCTGTAACGGCTGCAAGCACCGCCGCCGCAAGCAAGGCGGCGCCGGTCAAGGCAAGCCTGACGGCCGCCGATACCGCATTCCGCGATCTGGTGGTTGCCATCGATGCCGGTCACGGTGGTGAAGATCCCGGCGCCGTGGGGCGACGCGGAACCCGCGAAAAGACCGTGGTGCTGGCCATTGCGCGCAAGCTCGCCGAGCTCATCAAGAAGGAACCGGGCATGCGCCCGGTCATGGTTCGCGAAGGTGATTACTACATTGGCCTGCGCCAGCGCATC
>CAJQNP010000098.1 GCA_905479705.1 uncultured Gammaproteobacteria bacterium | reverse complement strand
GGGGGGGTGGAATACGCAAGCAACTCCCGCCGTTTCAATTGCTTGCCCGTGACAGATGCGTCTTTGCCGGATATATATCTGGTATCGTTATTGCTCGAGGTCATGACAGGAGAGGGAACTTGCCCGTGTTCAGTAAGGTGTTGATTCGCCTGGCGGCTAGCGTGCTGCTGGGCGTTACCGGCTGGAGCAGCGTATCGGCGGCCACGCCCGTCGTGGTGGTGGCAGCAGAGAGCCGGGAGATGACACCGGTGATCCAGGTTGCCGGCACGGTGATCAGTCAAAAGGACACGCGTCTTGCTGCGCAGGTCGAGGGCCAGGTCACCTGGGTTGCGGATGTCGGCAGCAGGCTGGCCACCGGCGACGTCGCGGCACGGCTTGATGACGTGCTGCTGCGTGCCATGCTGACGGAGGAGGAGGCGCAGGTAAGCCGCGCCCAGGCCAGTTTGACATTCCACCGGGCGGAGTCGCAACGGCTGGCCAAACTGGCGAGTGAAAACCACGCGGCACAGAGTCGCCTCGATCAGGAGCGTCGTGACACCAGCATTGCCCGCAGTGAACTGGCCGCGGCGAAATCACGGGTCACGCAGATACGTGAAAGGCTCGACCGCACCGCGATCAAGGCGCCGTTTGCCGGCGTGGTTACCGAGGAGTTTATCCAGGCCGGTGAATGGGCCGACCCGGGTACCGCGATGGTGCGCCTGGTTGATACCGGTTCACTGGAGATACAGGCATGGGTGCCGGTGAGGGCGCTCCCTTATATACACAGCGGCAGCACACTGCAATTCACGCTCGGTGACAGGCCCGGCAGTGGCCGGGTAACGACACTGGTGCCGGTTGGCGATGACCTGTCACGCATGTTCGAACTGCGCCTGACCCCGGATGACAAGGCCATCACCACCGGGCAGAGTGTACGCATTGCTATTCCAACGGCCGCCGCGCAACAGGCCATTGCCATCCCGCGCGACTCGCTGGTACTGCGGCGTGACGGCGCCAGTGTGTTTCGTATCCTCGATGACAACACGGCGGAACGTGTCAGTGTGACGACCGGCATGGCGCAGGGCGAGTTCATCGAGGTGGGTGGCGGAATCCAGGCGGGCGACCGTATTGTTATTCGTGGTGGTGAGCGCCTGCGACCCGGTCAGGAAGTCGAGCTGCAGGAACAGGTGTCCGGCGAGTGAACCTGATACAGGACGCACTCGATAATCACATTGCGGCCATCGTTGCCGCCATCCTGGTGGTCCTGTTTGGCCTGGTAAGCCTGTCGCGGCTACCGGTACAGCTCACGCCCGAGATCGAGCGCCCGAAGATTTCCATCAACACCAGCTGGCGTGCGGCCGCCCCGGAAGAAGTCGAGGCGGAGATTATCGAGCCGCAGGAAAAGGTGCTGCGCGGTCTTCCCGGCATGACCGAACTGGAGTCCGAGGCGCAGCGCGGCCGGGCACGTGTGACCGTCACGTTTGCAGTCGGCAGTGATCTGCAACGTGGCCTGGTTGACGTGCTCAACCGGCTGAACCGGGTCTCCAGCTATCCGGACGATGCCGATGAACCGGTGCTGAGCACTGTCGGCGGGCGCAGTCGCGCGATTGCCTGGTTCATCATCAAGCCACAGCCTGACAATGAACGTGACATCGTCTCCTATCTCGATTTTGTCGAGGACGTGGTGCAGACGCGCTTCGAGCGTGTCGCCGGCGTGTCCAAGTCCGAGGTGCGCGGCGGACGCCCGCTGGAAGTGCGTGTGACCTTTGATCCCTACAAGGCAGCCAGTCTCGGCGTTGAGCTCCCGGAGATGGCGCGGCGTGCCGGCAGCAACGAGGACGTGTCAGCCGGAACTGCCGATGTTGGCAAGCGCCGTTACACGCTGCGCTTTACCGGCGCCTATGACATCGCCGACATCGGCGAGATGATTCTCGACTGGCGTGACGGCCGGCCGGTGCGCCTGCGCGATGTCGCCAGCGTCGATATTCGCATGGCCGACCCCGAGAGTTTTGTCATCAACAAGGGCAGCACGGCGATCGCGGTCAACGCGCACCGCGAGAGCGGCGTCAATGTGCTCGAGGTGATGACGGGTTTGAAGGTGGCGGCCGCGGAGCTGGTCAACGGGCCATTGGCTGATGCCGGCCTGCGCATGGAGCAGGTGTATGACGAGACGGTGTACATCAATCGCTCGCTGCAGATGTTGTTCGGCAACCTGTTGCTGGGTATCACCCTGGCAATCGGCGTGCTGTGGTGGTTTCTGCGGCGCTTCCGTGCAACCCTGCTGGTCGCGGTGTCCATCCCGGTGTCGTTGTTGTTTGCCTTCAGCGTGCTGGACCTGTCGGGCCACACCGTCAATGTGATCTCACTGGCCGGACTGGCCTTCTCGGTAGGCATGGTGCTGGATGCCTCGATCGTGGTGCTGGAAAATATCGTGCGCCTGCGCGAGTCCGGCATGGGCAGCATGCAGGCCTCCTGCGAGGGTGCAAACCAGGTGCGCGGTGCGTTGATTGCCTCAACCGCGACGACGGTGGCGATCTTTCTCCCCGTGGTGTTTCTGCCGGACGAGGCCGGGCAACTGTTCTCGGACCTGGCACTGACGATTGCCTTTGCCGTGATTGCCTCCATGCTCATGGCGCTGATCATCATGCCGACCATGGCCAACCAGTGGCTCAGGGAGGTCAACAGCGCTGACCCGCACACCCGCTGGTGGGAGGGCATCACCGCACGCATCATGGCGCTGACTGAAACCCGTGGCCAGCGCGTCCGCTGGATCGCCGGACTGGTGAGTGCGCCGTTACTGCTGGTGCTGCTGCTCAAGCCGGCGGTGGACTACCTGCCGGACGGTAACCGCAACCTGGTGTTTGCCTTCATCCAGCCGCCACCGGGTGTCAACATCGATCACCTGCGTAGCGAGATGGGGCAGGTGGTGGCCGATCGGCTGGCACCCTATGTCAGTGGCGAGAAACAACCGGCCATTCGGCATTACTTCTTCGTTGCCTACAACGGCGGCGTGTTCATGGGCGCGCGTGCCGCCGATGCCGGTCGTGCGAAGGAACTGGTGGCGGTCATCAACCAGACGATTCGTGGTTTCCCGGACTCCATTGCCTTTGCATCGCAGTCTTCATTGTTCGGCGGGTCACGCGGTGGTCGCACGGTCGACATGGATATCCAGGGGCGTAACCTCGACAGGTTGCTGGATGCCGCGCGGGCCGGGTTTGTGGCCATGCAAAGCCAGTGGCCGGAGGCCAATGTCAGCCCGTCGCCGGGACTGGAACTGGCCGAGCCGGAGTTGCGGCTGGTTCCCGTTGAACGCCGCATCGCCGAGGCCGGCTGGAATCGCGACACCCTGGCGCAGGTGTCACGGGCGCTTGGCGATGGCCTGTACGTGGGCGACTATTTTGACGGCGAGGAACGCCTCGATATCATCGTGCGTAGCGAACCCTGGGAGACGCCCGAGCAACTCGCTGCCATTCCGCTAGCAACGCCTGCCGCGGGCATCATTCCGTTTGGGGAGCTGGTTGATGTACAGCGTACGGCAGGCCCCGACAAGCTGCGCCGTCTTGACCGGCGCCGCACGGTCACGTTGCGCGTAACACCTCCCAAGGGTGTGTCGCTGGAAGAGACCATTGCCTACCTGAAAGAAAATATTGAACCGCTGGTGAAGGCGCAGCTGCCGGAAGGCGGTGGCGTGCGTTACAGCGGTGCGGCCGACAAGCTGGAAGAGGCGCTGGTGAATATCGGCGGCAGTTTCATGCTGGCGCTGGTCATCCTGTACCTGTTGATGAGCGCGCTGTTTCACTCGTTTCGTGACGGTCTGCTGGTGCTGCTGGTGTTGCCGCTGGCAGCCGTGGGTGGCGTGATCGCGCTGCGCCTGCTGAACCTGGTGACCTTTCAGCCCATGGACCTGCTTACCATGATCGGCTTTATCATCCTGCTGGGCCTGGTGGTCAACAATGCCATCCTGCTGGTCTACCAGACACGGCAATCGGAGCGCCAGGGCATGTCGCGGCGCCAGGCCGTTGAACAGGCCGTGCGTTTGCGCCTGCGCCCCATCCTCATGACCACCCTGACCAGTGTGTTCGGCATGTTGCCGCTGCTGCTGATGCCGGGTGCCGGTACCGAGTTGTACCGCGGGCTTGCCGGTGTGATTGTCGGCGGCATGCTGGTCAGTGCGTTCTTTACCCTGCTGTTGTTACCCGCGATGCTGCGCAGTGGTGAATCAGCGCCGCCGCCGGCGTGACAGTTTGTGTGAAGTCATGTCTGCAACCAGTGACGCGCAGGGGACAGCGCTGATTGATGTGTATTGCTTCTCCGCCTCGTCCACGAGTGTGGCGATGTCGCTGACGGATTCACCCGCTGCGTTGTCCGGGTGCATGCTGCGTTGCAGTCCCAGCAGGCCGCCGAACTGGATCTTGACCAGTACGCTGTGCGGCATTTGCGTCAGGTCGTCGCTGACCTCGAACGCGGGCAAGGCCACGGCCTTGAAGGCCTGCAGCAGGGCCGTGCAACGCTGATGGTCGGCCACTGAGGCGCACGCAATCTCCGCGCCGCCGCGACGCACGATCTGGCTGGCATGACGGCAGCCAAAGTCGTCTTTCACCAGCGTGGCGCTGAATGGGCAGATGCGATTTTCCATGACCGTGTATCCCTGCAGATCAATGTCGGCATAAAGTAAGCGATTCGCTGTAAAATACAAGGGGCCAGGCCGAGGCTTGATTCCTGTGGCCGCACCGTCCATGATGAGCCGCCTTGTGAATGATCGTGGCTAGCTGATTGATATTCGTGGGATTGCTCGCAGTGTCAGGCATGAACGACGGCTTGCTGGCCACGCTCCCCGATAACCACTGTCCGGAATACTATGACGTCTGCAACCCGCTCTGATGCCTCGCGCAACGCCAGCCTGTTCGCTGTCACGGCCCTCGCCCTGCTGTTTGCCGGGCTGAGCGCGCGCAGCCTGTGGGGGTCCGAGGATCGCTGGGCCGAGATCAGCCGGCAGATGCTCGCAACCCGTGACTGGTTCCACCCGGTGATTAATGGTGAGCTGTATTTCTACAAGCCGCTGTTTACCTACTGGTGGATCATTGCGACTGAATGGTTCACCGGTGTACTGGATGAATTCACCGTGCGCCTGCCCAGTGTCATGGCCGGGGTCATCACGCTGTGGGCTACCTGGAGTCTCGGGCGCCGTCTGTGGAACGCGCAGGTGGCATGGCTGGCGCTCTGGCTGCTGCTGACCAGTTACGGCTTCCTGTTCTGGACACATGCCGCCGCCGCCGAGATGGCCAACGTCGCCTTCATCATGCTTGCGGTGGCCTGGTTTTTCCGCAACCCCGGGGGGACGACATTCGGGAATTACCTGGTGTTCTGGCTGATCTGTGCGGTCGGCGCGGAGATGAAAGGGCTTACCGCGTTCATCGTGCCGGCGCTGCTGCTGTTACCCTGGCTGATACGCGAGCGTCGCCTGCTGTTGCACCTGAATGTCGCGCACCTGTTTGCCGCGCTCATTGGTATCGGTGTCTTCCTGTTGCCGTATCTCGGTGCGGCGCTGTTGCCGATGCATGCCAGCTACGTGCTGCCCGCTGACGGTCTCAGCGGCCTCGAGCTGATCGTGCACGAAAACATGGTGCGCTTCTTTCAGCCGTTTGATCATCGTGACCCGGTCTACAGTTATCTTTACCACGTGCCGCGGCTGGTGTTGCCCTGGGCCCTGCTGCTGATCGCTGCGGTGTACGTGGCGGTCCGCAGTTACCGAAAGGCGGACTGGCAGGACCGCTGGTTGCTGGAGGCCATCCTGCTGGTGTTCGTATTTTTCACCCTGTCGGGTTCGCGTCGCTGGTATTACATATTGCCGATCTTGCCATTCTGCAGCCTGTTGATCGCCCGCTATCTGCAGGCGCTGCCGGCAGGCAGCCTGCACACGGTTGCACTGCTTGCCACCCAGGTACTGCTGGCACTGGTCGGGGTATTGCTGGTTGCGAGCCCGCTTATCCTGCTGACGCAGGACATTCCCGTGATGCCCGTGCTCTGGGTTATGAGTGGCGGACTGTTGCTGTTGCTGCCGCTGATCTGGCTGTTGCGTGATCGCATCCTGG
>CAJQNP010000097.1 GCA_905479705.1 uncultured Gammaproteobacteria bacterium | reverse complement strand
GATGCACGCGCCTATATCGAGTTTCGCCTGATACAGGCTGGCTGGAACGGCGATCCCGCGTTTACCAGTAACGCGGTGCTATCCATTTATCAACTCAGCAGGGGGGTGCCGCGACACATCAACAAGATCTGTAATCGCCTTATGTTGCTGGGATACGGCAAAGGCGCACATACCCTTGATATCGACGATGTGACCGCTATTTCTGCCGAGATGCGCGATGAGCTGCTGGCGCCCATGGGTTCCAACAGTACCCTGTTCACCGGGATGGACAGTATTGCGACGATTCCCGAGATCCGCGATGGCCGCTATTCGCTGGATGACCTGGCCATTAACGCAGAGAATATGGATGGCCGCTTCTCGGCCATTTCCGAGGCTACCCGGCTGGCGGCACAGCGCCGGGCGCAGTTCGATGCCCGCCATCATGACGACAGTGACAGCTGGTTCGAGCAGCAGGCCACTGCCAGCGCACCCGTGCAGCCGTCTGCCCTGGTCATGGAGGAGCCGGCACCAGCCCCGGTAAGTCCCGCCGCAGGGATTAACCGGCAGCGCAGCAGTGCAGCGCTGGGCAGGATGCTGGGCCAATTCAAGTTGCGCGAGGCGCTGGTGGTTACCGGTGCGACGCTTGCGCTGACCACGATCTCCATTGCCGCGCTTCCCACCATCATGGGCGAACGTCACGCTCAGGCTGCACTGTCAAAGGCCGATGATCCGCAGTCGTCACGTAACGCGCCAGTTCCGGGGTACAGGCCCGCAAACGTACAGGTTGTCGCCAGCCAGGAGGCCGCAGGAGCACCTGTCAGCGAACCCGTTGTTACAGTCGCGAATGATGTTGCTGCAGAACCTGTCGGGCAAGAGAAGCTACAACTTGCCCTGGCCGAGTTACCGGTGTTGTCGCCGGCACCTGAGGCCGCGGTCGCTGACCTGTCATCCGCTGACATTGATTTAGCAGAACGCATCGAGGCCGATGGCTCTCGGGCCATGGCTCCTGTGTCTGGCGCGGCTGCGAATCCAGCTGCTGAAGTCGTCGAACTGTCATCCACGGGCCTTGATGCAGAAGATCAACAGGATGAAATACCGCAGGCAGGAGAACCCGTGTCTGCCACGGGCGCCAGGCCCACTGATGAAGTAGAGGTTCCGGGATCAGAAAGCGAAACGCGCACGGCCGGCGGAACGATCGACCGGCAGCTGGCAGATACTGTTTCACAACCTGACATTGCCCGGCAACCGGGTGATATTGACCCCGGGCCGACGCTGGTTGCCACTGCGCCGCCTGAACCGGCCGTGGATGTCGTTGATGTGCGGATTCAGGAACTGCTGTCGCGGGGGCAGCGGTCTGTCGACGCCTATCGCCTGATGACACCATCAGGTGACAATGCCTACGGCTATTACAGTGCCGTCCTTGCACTGGATCCGGACAACGCGTCGGCACACAAGGGTATCCAGCAGATCGTGGGGCTTTATGCCGCGCTGAGTCGGAAGGCAATGAGCCGCCAGCAGACAGACAGGGCGGCACGCTACCTGGACCGCGGTCTCAGTATCCAGCCGAATAATCGACAGTTACTGGCGTTGCAGTCCCGTCTTGAGGCCATGCCCGCACCCTCGTCTGTTGTCTATGCCCCGGTAGTCGAGCGCGATGTGCCTGTGGTCGAGGGCAGCGTCACGGCAAACGAGCGAGACGTGCAAGATGACATGGTGTCGCGCATTACGTCCTTCTTCAAGAAGCGCAAGGCCGAGGCCGAGCGCGGAGAGGTGATAACCCCGGCTGGATGGGACGGCTGATTCCAGTCTCGCATCGCGTCAGCCTATTAGGCTGACAGCATCTCTGCTACAGACAACTGCTGACCTGTAATGCCCCGGCTGTCCGCACTGGCCAGAAAGAGGAACGGGCGGGTGACGTCTTCCGGCGCCTGCAGGGCATCATTGTTTTCCGCCGGGTAGGCAATGCGCCGCAGTCCCGTGCGCACGGCACCGGGGTCCAGACTGTTCACCCTGATGGCCGTGTTCGCTTCCAGTTCATCGGCCAGTACCTGCATGAAGGCTTCCTGGCCGGCCTTGGACACCGCGTAGGCGCCCCAGTAAGCCTTGCCGTGGCGACCGACGGCGTCGGCAGTAAACACAACGGACGCGTCTGCGCTTGCATTCAGCAGGCCGAGGCAGGCCATGGTCAGCAGGTAGGGGGCATTCAAGTTGGTCTGCAAGGTCTCGAACCACATCTCGTGATCAAAGTTGGCAAAGGGCACCAGTGCGCCCAGTTGTGCGGCATTGTGCACGAGGCCGTCCAGTCGCCCGAATTCCGAGTCCAGTGTCGTTGCCAGTTGCGTGTAGTCATCCGGTTTTGCACCCTGCAGGTCCAGCGGATAAAGCGCCGGTTCGGCATGTCCTGCGGCAACGATGCTGTCATAGAGTTGTTCGAGTCCGCGCACATCGCGGTCCAGCATGATCATGGTAGCGCCGTGCGCGGCCATGTCCGTGGCCACGGCCCTGCCGATGCCGCTGGCTGCGCCGGTGAGCAGTATGATGCGCTCATGCAGCACGTCCTGCGCGGCACGCCAGTCGCTGAGGGATGCGGGTGTGTTGTTCATGCTAGGCGCGGATTATACCGATCTCCAGCGGAAACGGCGCGGCCACGCAACAGCTAAAAAATGCCCGCTTGAGCGGGCAGTGTAAGGCGTCTGCAAGGCCACTCCCTGTAACGCTCCGGCTACAACAGCAGCATGAATGTCTGTGGGCATCCCTGCCCGGGTTTCATCCGCTGAGGTCCTGTTATCGAACAGATGTTCTGTGAGGGCTGTCAATGAGTACACGGAGAGGCTGTCAGCTATTCACGTTTCTCACTGAAATGGCTATGTTGCCAGGCGTGTACTAGTCCACGGCCTGTCTGTCGTCGAGCCAGCCGAGTATTTCAGCCGGGGTCTGGATGGTATGGTCGGCATCCCAGGTGTGCGGCTGGTCTTCCTCGGTAAAGTAGCCAAACAGGGCGACCATGGTGTGCATGCCCGCGTTCTTTCCGGCCTCGACGTCTCGCTGTGCATCGCCCACGTAGAGACAGTGTTGCGGCGCGGTGCCGGTCAGTGCACAGGCGTGCAGTAACGGCGCAGGGTGGGGTTTGCGTTCACTGAGGGTATCACCGCTGACGACGCAGGCGGCGCGTGTATACAGTTGCAGGTCTTCAAGCAGGGGATCGGTAAGCCAGCCCGGCTTGTTGGTCACGACACCCCACTGCATGCCGCGCTGTTCGAGTGTCTGCAGCAGGTCTTCCATGCCCGGGAACAGCGTCGTCTGCTGCGAAATATTTTCGCGATAGACACTCAGCAGGCGCTGGCGCAGCGGGTCAAAGCGGGGGTCATCCTGCTCCAGGCCGAAACCAAGCTTGATCAGTGCCATGCCGCCGTGCGAGACCACCGGGCGGATCGACTCATACGGCATCACTGGCTGGCGGTTTTCCTCCAGCACCGTGTTCAGTGCGGCGGCAAGATCCGGTGCCGTGTCCAGCAGGGTGCCGTCGAGGTCAAACAGGACGGTGCGTATAGCAGTATCGGGCATGGCGCCGCAGCGGTCAGGCTTTCTGGAAACAGGCCAGATAATTCACGGACACGTCCTTGCCAAGCGTGTATTCCCTGGTCAGCGGGTTGTAGCTCATGCCACTGAGATCGGTCAGCTGCAGACCGGCTTCACGGGCCCAGCCTTCCATCTCCGAGGGTCGAATAAATTTAGTGTAGTCGTGCGTGCCGCGTGGCAGCAGTTGCAGCAGGTACTCGGCGCCAATGACCGCAAACAGGTAGGCCTTGGGATTGCGGTTGATGGTGGAGAAGAATACCCGGCCATCGTCCTTGACCAGGGCCGCGCAGGCCGCGATGCTGGTCGCAGGGTTCGGTACATGCTCGAGCATTTCAAGGCAGGTGACAATATCAAAACTGCCGGGTTGCTCGCTGGCCACTTGTTCGGCCGTGGTCTGCTGGTAATCGATCGCCAGGCCGGATTCATGCTGGTGCAAGCGGGCGACACTCAGCGGTGTCTTGCCCATGTCGATGCCGGTGACATCGGCGCCGCGTGCGGCCATGCCTTCAGTGAGCAGTCCGCCGCCACAACCGACATCGATCACACGCTTGCCAGCCAGTGGTGCCAGTCGGTCGATATAGTCGAGTCGCAGCGGGTTGATGTCGTGCAGCGGTTTGAATTCACTGTTGGGGTCCCACCAGCGACCGGCGAGTTTCTCGAATTTCTCGATTTCACCGGGATCAACATTGTGTGCCGTGCCTGTCATGAGTTTGTGCTGTCCTCTGAATTGCTGATGCGCGCCTGCCAGGCTCGCGTACGTTCAAGGATATCGTTACCGTCCAGCGTTGTCAGGCGCCGTTCCTTGAGCAGGTGTTGTCCGGCGACCCAGACATCGGTCACCTGCTCGCGTCCGCTGGCGTATACCAGCTGGGACACCGGGTCATACACCGGTTGTGTTTCAATCGTGTCCAGGCGGATGGCGGCAATGTCTGCCCATTTGCCTTTTACCAGTGAGCCCGTGTCGGCATCGATACCCAGTGCGCGCGCACCGTTCAGGGTTGCCATTTCCAGTGCGACATGGGCAGGCAGGGCGCTGGCATTGTTGCTGACTGCCTTGCCAAGCAATGCCGCGGTACGCATTTCCCCCATCATGTCGAGGTCGTTATTGCTGGCCGCGCCGTCGGTGCCGAGGGCGACATTGATACCCGCCACAGACAGTGCGTGTGCCGGGCAAAGACCGCTGGCGAGTTTCAGGTTGGATTCCGGGCAGTGCACCACGTGACCACCGCCGGCGGCAAACAGGCCGATTTCGTCATCCGTTAGCCGGGTCATGTGTACCGCCAGCATGGCAGGCGACAACAGCCCCAGTGACTGCAGGCGCTGCAGGGGGCGCTTGCCTGTTTGAGCGAGCGCGCCGTCCACCTCTTCGGCGGTCTCGTGCACATGCATATGGATGCCGATGTCGAGCTCGTCAGCCAGCACGCGCACGCGCTCCAGCGGCGCGTCTGAAACGGTGTAGGGTGCATGGGGTGCGAACAGGGTGGTTATCAGCGGGTCGCTGCGATACTGGTCATGTACCGCCAGTCCCTTTGATATGTACTCGTCGGGTTCGTGTGCCCATACGGTCGGAAAGTCGAGGAGGATCAGTCCGACGCTGGCACGCATGCCGCAAGCGGCCGCCGCGCGTGCAGTTACATCAGGGAAGAAATACATGTCGTTAAAGCACGTGGTGCCGGAGCGCAGCATCTCGGCCATGGCGAGCTGTGTTCCATCGTGTACAAATTCTTCATTCACCCAGCGCCCCTCGGCAGGCCAGATGTGATTGTTGAGCCAGTCGTGCAGGGGCAGGTCGTCAGCCAGGCCGCGCAACAATGTCATGGCGGCATGGGTGTGTGCGTTGATGAAACCGGGGATCAGCAGGTGTCCCTCAAGGGTATGCTCGATATCGGCCTGGTACGTCGCGCGCGCCTGTTCGCTCGGCAGGATATCCAGTATGCGTCCCTCGTGGATCGCGACGCTGTGATGCTCATACAGTGTCGCAGCCGGCTCGACCGGTGCGATCCAGTGACTGTGAATAAGTGTGTCGACTGCAGTCATGCGGGTGTTCACGGGGATTAAACGTAACCGGCAGTATAACGAAAGGCGCTTCGTTGCAGGGAGGTTGCTGTATAAATAGCGTGGATTTCACGCAAAAAAAACCCACCGGCCGACAAGCGGACGGTGGGTTCTGGTGTTGCTTGCTACAGTTTTACTATTGCGGCTTTTCTACACCGACGTTGATGTCAACGCGACGGTTCTCGGCACGGCCTTCACGCGTATCGTTGCTTGCGATCGGGTTGCTTTCGCCTTCACCGCTGACGTCGATGATGCTGCCGTCAATGCCTTCGCTGACGATGTAGTCAGCAACAGCCTGGGCGCGGCGCTCGGACAGGCCCTGGTTGTAATCTTCAGGACCGGTGCTGTCGGTGTGACCGATGATATCAATGTCCACGACCTTGCCGCTCTTGGACTTGATTGAATCACCCAGCTCTTGCAGGGAGACCTTGCCTTCTTCCTTCAGCACGTCGCTGTCGAAGTCAAACAGGGCTGTTGTAGACATGGTGGTCTTTTCGTAGGAAACGACTGGTGGCGGTGGCGGTGGCGGTGTTGCTTCAACCACTTCAGGTGCCGGCGGCTCGGCGCCACACTCCACGGTCATGTCTTCGACCTTCCAGGAGCTGGTGCGCACGCAGTTGCCGCTGCTGTCCATCACATTCTTGCCCTGTGAATCGCCAACGTAGCTTTGGTTTACCGTGCTGCCTTCTACGGCAATTGCAGAGCCCGCGAACAGCAGTCCAGCGGCGAGAGTGCTGGCCAGACCTCCGATGCGTAAAGTAATTTTCATGTTATCCACTCCTGTGGTGTAGGTAGTTGAGGGGTAAGAGTCATTGCTGGGGACGCATTCTAGACGTAAATTTATCCAGACGCCAGCCCCCTCACAACTGTTTTTTCACATGTAATCAGTAGAATACCCCTAACCCGATTATATGCAAACGACAAAAGCCCTACAAGACATAATGAATTCTACCTTCCAGGCCATTAAATGGACCGATTCGACCCTCAGGCTGCTGGACCAGCGTCGCCTGCCACACACTGAAATCTACCTCGAGTTTGGCGATGCCCCGGCCGTGGCCACGGCTATCCGCGACATGGTGGTGCGCGGTGCGCCGGCCATTGGAATCACCGCGGCCTATGCGGTGGTGCTCTCGGCGCAACAGCATCGTGCCGCGGCAGGAGGCGACTGGCGCGAACGGCTGCAGCAGGATATCGAGCGGCTCGCGGCGGCGCGTCCGACGGCGGTCAACCTGGTGTGGGCACTGCAGCGTATGCAGCGCTGCCTTGCAGCGGCGGGCGATGCCCCGGTCAGTGCCTTGCTGGAGGAGGCAAAACGCATCCACCAGGCCGATATCGATGCCAATGTCTGCATGGGCGGGTTTGGCGCAGACCTCATAAATAAGGGTGATTCCGTGCTGACCTATTGCAATACCGGTTCGCTGGCGACCGGTGGTTACGGGACGGCACTGGGCGTGGTGCGCAGTGCCTGGGCGGCCGGCAAGCTGAACAGGGTGTTTGCCGGCGAGACGCGACCGTGGCTGCAGGGTGCCCGCCTGACGGCCTGGGAACTGACGCAGGATAATATCCCGGTGACGCTGATCACCGACAATGCCGCTGCCTTCCTGATGCAGCAGCAACAGGTGCAGTGGGTGATCACCGGGGCAGACCGGGTCGCCGCCAACGGCGATGTGATCAACAAGATCGGTACCTACCAGCTGGCCGTCGCCTGTCGGCACCATGGTGTGAAGATGATGGTTGTGGCCCCCCGGTCGACGGTTGACCTGGATATGCCGGACGGCCTGCAGGTCCCGATTGAGCAGCGCGCAGAGTCAGAAGTGCTGGAGCTGGCCGGCCAGCGTATCGCCGCCAGCGGTGCCCGGGCCTGGAACCCGGCCTTCGATGTCACCCCGGCGGGGCTGGTTGACTACCTGGTCACCGAATCGGGCGTCATCGAGGCGCCGGATCGGGTGAAATTGGCAGCCCTGCGCAGCGATTGAGAAACGCGGCCCCCGAAATCCTGAAATCCAGCAAATTGCCAGCAGGCGGCCTGAGTGACGCCATAAAGCCCTGTCTTTCAGGTGTGGTGGGGGAGTCGACTGTGCTAAAATGGGCGGTCTTTATTGCTGTCGATACCGTCAAATGCGGTTTGCAGTCTGAAACCACCCCAACAGGGACGCTGATTAACTAGCTAAATGAGCGAATTCGCAAAAGAAGTCCTGCCCGTCAATCTCGAAGACGAGATGAAGCAATCCTACCTCGATTACGCCATGAGCGTGATTGTGGGGCGTGCCCTGCCGGATGTCCGCGACGGCCTGAAACCGGTTCATCGCCGCGCCCTGTTCGCGATGAGCGAGCTCAACAACGACTGGAACAAACCCTACAAGAAGTCAGCCCGTATCGTCGGTGACGTCATTGGTAAGTACCACCCGCACGGCGATACGGCGGTGTACGACACCATTGTTCGCATGGCGCAACCGTTTTCACTGCGCTACATGCTGGTCGACGGGCAGGGTAACTTCGGTTCCGTGGACGGTGATTCTCCGGCCGCCATGCGTTACACCGAAGTGCGCATGGCAAAGATCGCGCATGAACTGATCGCCGACATAGAAAAGGAAACCGTCGATTACGTTGCCAACTATGACGAGACGGAACATGAGCCCTCGGTGTTCCCGACCCGGGTGCCAAACCTGCTGGTCAATGGCTCGGCGGGTATCGCCGTGGGTATGGCGACCAACATTCCGCCGCATAACCTTACGGAAGTCACCAATGCCTGCCTCGCGCTGATCGATAACCCGGAGACCGATATTCCCGGGCTGATGGAGTATATCCCCGGTCCGGACTTTCCCACCGCCGGCATCATTAACGGTGTACGCGGTATTCACGAGGCCTATCGCACCGGTCGTGGTCGTATCTACATCCGCGCGCGCAGTCATGTCGAGGGTGACGAGAACAAGGGTCGCCAGAAGCTGGTTTTCACCGAGCTGCCTTACCAGGTCAACAAGGCACGCCTGCTGGAGAAGATCGCCGAGCTGGTCAAGGACAAGAAGATCGAGGGCATCTCCGGCCTGCGCGACGAGTCCGACAAGGACGGCATGCGCATGGTGGTCGACCTGAAGCGCGGCGAGGTTGCCGAGGTCGTACTGAATAATCTTTACCAGCATACCCAGCTGCAAAACGTTTTCGGCATCAACATGGTCGCACTGGTTGATGGCCGGCCGCAGTTACTTAATTTAAAGCAGTGTCTCGAGGCCTTTATTCGTCATCGTCGCGATGTTGTTACGCGGCGCACGGTATTCGACCTGCGCAAGGCGCGGCAGCGCGCCCACATACTGGAAGGCCTTGCCGTCGCGCTGTCGAACATTGATGAGGTCATCAGGCTCATCAAGTCCTCGCCGAATCGCGCGGTTGCCAAGCAGGCATTGATGGAGCGCGCCTGGGAACCGGGTGCCGTCACCGGCATGCTGGAACGCACCGG
>CAJQNP010000096.1 GCA_905479705.1 uncultured Gammaproteobacteria bacterium | reverse complement strand
TCCTGCTCAAGCCGGTCACGTACAGCGGGCGAGCGCGACAGCAGGTAGAAGGTCCAGACGAGCATGTTCGCGGTGGTTTCATGCCCTGCCAGGTAGAGAGTCACGATCTCGTCGCGGAGTTGCCGGTCACTCATCCCTTTCACGGTCTCCGGATCGCGGGCTGACATCAACATGCCGAGCAATGTATCGCCCGAGCCGCCGGCCTCGCCGGCATGAAAGGGCCGGATGATGTCGTAAACCAGCTTGTCCAGCGTCACCAGCGCTCGTCGAAAGCGCACGTTCACGGGGGTCGGCAAGCACAGTGGCACTGCCAGTCCGCCCGGTCCGCGACTGCCAATACCACGCAAGCCGTCACGAAACGCCTTCCCGGCATTGCTGCTGTGTCCGCTCAGGTCCAGTCCGAACAGGCTACGACCGGCAATGGCAAGTGTCAGGCGTGTGGCGGCTTCCGACAGGTTGAGGCCTTCACCAGGCGCTAGCTTGCGCCACTCGCCTAGCATCTCCTCGGTGCACTCGGTCATGGTCCGAAGGTATACAGCCAGCTGAGCGCTGTTGAATGCCGGTTGTGCCAGCGCACGCTGCCGTTCCCAGGCCTGCCCCTCGGCAGTCACCAGCCCTTCGCCTAGCAGCAATCGGGCACCGTCATAGACTGCGCCCTTGATGTAATTATCACGGTTACTGCGTAACACCCGCTCCACGCCGTCCGGGTGGGCCAGCACTACGGCAGTATTTCCGAACGGCAGCGGTAACCGGTAGCACGGCCCGTAGCGTTTCGCCAGCGTGTCAAAGGCACCCAGGATACCGTGGCGAATAAACGGCGTGACGTGCCCGATCAACGGCAGCCCGCGCGGTCCGGGTAAAGATTTAGGAGCCACTCAACGACTCCGGCTCGGTGCGTCGCAGACAGCGACTGACAGACTCTTGCTGTGATGGATAATAGTGTGTGTAACTAACATGATTCAGTTCGAGGCTTATCGAATCGTTACAGCCTGCTGCTGCAGGCCAATGCGTAAAGTTTGAGCATACCCAATTAGCGCATTCACCTGAAGACCGGGTTCAAGGCACGACCGGGAAAGCGGATACGTGTTATTAACGTCGCTAACGGAAGGATCGTCATCGCTGCGAAATAACAAGCCCCCTGCCCCGCGGGTTCCCGGTCACGGCCGGCAACCTGCTGTTCACTGTACTACGCCAGATAGAATAAATGTTCTCCAGCCCATGCAGTGTCTTGCGCCCGGGCGCTGGAACTGCAACCATTGAGGCATCACCCTTGATGTAGTAAATATGGCATGTCTGGACAATTGAATCTTCAGTTTCCCGGCCCGGACAACCTGCATGTCGTCATCGCAGGCAGCTGGCTTCTGACTGACAGCCATCCCTCTGCAGGCGATATCGCGCAGCAACTGCAGTCCCGCAGTGACATCCGCAGGATCAGCTTCGACAGCACGGACCTGACCCAATGGGACAGCGGCCTGCTGACGTTTCTGGCCCGCGTCTACCAGCTGGCCGGCAAACACAACATCGACATCGACCCCGGCGGACTGCCCGACGGTGCCCGGCGCATGATTAACCTGGCAATGGCGGTACCCCCACATGAGGACACAGGCAAACACGGTGAAAAGCTGCCCCTCATAGAGCATATAGGCGAGAAAGCGCTGGCCATGTGGCGCGCGGCCCCGGAGATGTTGCACTTCCTTGGCGAGGTCACCCTGTCTTTCGGCAGGCTGTTCCGCGGCACGGCGCAATTCAGGCGTTCCGACCTCATGCTGATCATAGAGGATGTCGGACCTCATGCCCTGCCGATTGTCTCGCTGATCAGCTTTCTCATCGGCCTGATTGTCGCCTACATGGGCGCTGTGCAGTTGGCGCAGTTCGGCGCACAGATCTACATTGCCAACCTGGTCAGCCTTGGCATGACACGCGAGATGGGCGCGCTGATGACCGGTATCATCATGGCCGGTCGTACCGGTGCCGCCTATGCCGCCCAGCTCGGCACCATGCAGGTGAACGAGGAAATTGACGCCTTCAGGACGATGGGATTCAACCCGATCGACTTTCTCGTGCTGCCGCGCATGCTGGCCCTGGTCCTGGTGATGCCCTTGCTGGTGCTGTACGCGGGCATCGTCGGCATTACCGCCGGCATGTTCGTCGCGGTAACCATTTTCGATATCAGCACCTTTGAGTATTACCAGCAGACCGTGCGTTCCATGGCCTGGACACATATCTGGGTCGGGGTCATCAAGGGCACGGTATACGGCATGCTGATCGCCTTTGCAGGTTGCCTGCGCGGCATGCAGTGCGGACGCAGTGCCCAGGCCGTTGGCGAGGCCACCACCTCTGCCGTGGTGACCAGCATCCTGTTCATCGTCATCGCTGCCTCCCTGCTCACCATCCTGTTTCAGCAGCTGGGTATCTGATATGGAAACACCATCCATGCTGCAAAACACTAACCCGGATGACCACATCGTCGCCCAGGATCTCACCCTGGCGTACGGTGACTTCATTATCCAGCATGACCTCAATTTTACCGTCCGGCGTGGTGACATCTTCATCGTCATGGGCGGCAGTGGCTGCGGCAAGAGTACCCTGCTGCGCCACATGATCGGCCTGAAGGCGCCGGCCAGTGGCAGGGTACTGTTTGCTGGCGTCAGCTACTGGGAGTCGTCACCTGCCGAGCAACAGCGCATCAAGCGTGGTTTTGGTACAAGCTTCCAGAGCGGTGCACTGTGGAGTTCACTGACGCTGGCCGAGAACGTTGCCCTGCCGCTGGGGGAATATACCGACCTTGCCCCTGCCGATATCACCGAGGTCGTTTCCCTGAAGCTCGCGCTGGTTGGGCTGGCCGGTTTCGAGGACTTCTATCCCTCCGAGATCAGTGGCGGCATGCAGAAACGCGCCGCACTGGCCCGTGCGATTGCGCTTGATCCCGAGATCCTGTTCTTCGACGAGCCCTCGGCCGGACTGGACCCGATCAGTTCACGACGACTCGATGACCTGATACTGGAGTTGCGTGACAGCCTGGGCACCACCATCGTCATGGTGACCCATGAACTGGCCAGCATATTCGCCATAGGCAATAACTCTGTTTTTCTCGACACGGAAACGCGTACCATGATAGCCAGCGGTGACCCGAAGATGCTGCGGGACGAAAGTACCGACCCCGGTGTCAGACGATTTCTCAATCGAGGTGAGATATGAGCAAGCATGCCAACCCCACCCTGATCGGCATCTTCGTTGCCGGCGCCATCGGGCTTATCGTGGCGGGCATCCTGATCATCAGCGGTGGCAAGCTGCTGTTAATCGACAAGACCAACTACGTCCTCTACTTCCAGGGCTCGGTCAAGGGCCTCAACATCGGCTCCCCGGTCAGCTTTCGTGGCGTCAATGTAGGTACCGTGACCGACATCCAGCTGGTGGTCGATGAAGAGGCGGTTGATGTCCGTATACCAGTGATCATCGAAATCGACAACACCAAGTTCATCAGAAGCCAGACTGCGAAATTGAGCAGGAAAGCCAGCATCGATGAACTGATCGACGCCGGCTTGCGCGCCCAGCTGCAGTTACAGAGCCTGCTGACCGGCCAGCTGCTGGTCCAGATCGACTTTTTCCCGAAAACACAGCCAACCCTGGTAGAAAACAACAGGTACCGAAGCAACTACGAGGAAATACCCACCATCCCTACGCCTATCGAGATAATCGGCGAACTCCTGGAAGGCATCCCCGTGGACAAGCTCAAGAACCACATCGTGTCCAGCATTGAGGGGATCGACAGGCTGGTGAATTCCGAGGAACTGCAACAAACCATTGTTGCCTTGCGCGCGGCACTGGAGGACTTTCGTCATCTTGTCAGCAACCTCGACCAGCAGGTCGAGCCCGTGGCCACGAATATCAACCTGACGCTGGGTGATGCGCGTCAGGCCCTGCAAAAGGCCACCACCACGCTGGATGATGTGAGCGGTACGCTAAAACAGGCCGATACCACCCTGAAATCCGCTGACGGCATATTGTCTGACGAGCAGGTCCTGACGGCGCTCGATAATGCCCTGAATGAAATCACCTCGGCCGCCTATGCCATCCGCATTCTGGCCGAGACCATCAACAACCAGCCCGAGTCCCTGATCAGGGGCAGACGATAGCAACGGAGAAACCACATGCGCCCGATACTCCACACCCTCGTGGCCGGCCTCTGCCTGGTACTGATCTCAGGCTGTGGCGTCACAAAGCCGTCCAAATACTACCTGCTGACAGCGGTCGAACAGAACAGTGCCGGCACATTGGCCGGTCCGGAAAACGTCCTCGGAATCGGACCGCTAACCTTCCCCGCCTATCTCGACCGACCGCAGATTGCCCTGCGCAGCGGGGGTAACCAGCTGGAGTATGCCGAGTCACACCGCTGGGCAGAGCCTCTGAAGGCAGCGTTCAGCCATACCCTGTCAGAAAACCTGTCGATCATGCTCCCTGTTGAACGCGCCGTGATCTATCCCTGGTCACGATCGACCCCGCTGGATTACCAGGTCATTATCAACGTGACACGTTTCGATGCCGACGTCAGTGGCACGGTTATCCTCACAGCAGACTGGGAGATCATCCGCTCCAGTGACAGCAAAAGCATGGGCCAGGACAAGGCGACCTACAGCGAAGCCGCGGGCAGCAGCGACTACCCGGCAATCGTGGCAGCACAAAGCCGTGCCGTGGAACAGTTGAGTCGCAACATAGCAACGGCAATCAACAGCGCCGGCTTGCCCGCTGGCCAGCCAAGGTGATAACGGTGAGCCAGCTACCGGGTTCAGACCTTTTACACAATTAAAAACGGCGACCCTGAGGTCGCCGCAAGAAAATCCAGTCAGTCACCCCGGTCCGGTTTCCGATCCGGTTGCGGGTACATCTGGATGCCCCGTCAAATAAAGGAGATATACATGCCCAGTGCCAATATCGTAACAAGAATTCCAAGGGCACCCATGATGACTGTACTTCCATGATTATTGTGCCAGCCACGAACGATCCAGTAGCTCTCCAAACCAATAAAGCCCGCGGCCGCCCCAAAGGCTATAAACAGTTCCTTGGGCTCAATGTCTGAGGACGCGATAAAAACAACAAAAAAGGCAAATGCAACCCCGATGGGGGTCAATGAAAATATCCAGTCCTGTATCTCCTCGGGACCCCTGTGGGTTGTGAACAGCTTGTTCAGCTTGCTTGTGTCACTCATCATTTTCGCTCCCTGAATATCAAGAACACGGGTGTTATCGAAACAGGCGAATGCATTCAGGGCCTGATTGGATCAAACGAACAACGTTATGTCCGAGCCCTGGGCATTCGTGATGTAGGTTGCAGCTCCCGCCCATTCCGAGACTTCTGGAATAAAGTCTTCTTTCTTCCAGCCAAACAGGTCAACGGTCATCTGGCAGGCCACCAGGTTCACGTCTGCTTCAATACACAGATCGCGCAGTTCCGGAATGGTCGCGATACCATGATTCTTCACTGTCATCTTCATGAATGAAGTCGCCATATTTTCAAAGCCAGGTACACCGGCCATGAGCAGGTTCGGCATGTTCCATTCAATACCCTGAAACCATTGCGGACCAAACGGCATCTTCATTGGCATGGCCGGATTGCCCAGCGGGCTGATGTTCGGCTTCAGGTCTTTCTTGAGAAGCGCCAGTCCGTAAAAGGTAAAGAACAGATTGGCTTCCCAGCCTAGGGCGGCGGCGGTCGAGGCAATAATGAAGGGCGGATACGCCCAGTCGAGCGTTCCCTTGGTGACCATGATAGAGAGCCTGGGTGTCTTCTCGCTCTCCTGCTTTTCCCTTGTTTCTGCGAAGCTCTTTCCAAACCAGGCTTGCAACTCATCCGCAGACATGTCTGCCAGGTTTTTCCCGGAAACATTATTGACCTCAACCATGTATAACTCCTTGCAACTGTGTGCTGGTTATCACTGCGCCAGCAATCAAAAGAATACGCATCAGGATATTCGTTGATGCCCCAGCCGATTCCACCTACATTCCGTGGCAACCGGCTGCTTGCCCCATCCCGGAAGATGTTGCGTGACAGTACCACAGGAGAGGCTCGCCCCTGTATATTAATGCGCCTGTTACAGTGCAGAATTACGTGTCCGGCTTGCCGGCGGGCAAATCTTATACCGGACCGATCAACCTCGCATCCACGTTTTGTGCCCTGACGCGGTCCAGTACATCCTGTGATGAATATATATCTCTGTCATACCGGACCAGCATGAGGTGGTAGCGCAAGGGACAGAACTCGGCTGTCGTGATGCCGCCATTATCTTCAAGCCCGGCAACGAGGTCCCCTCGTCTTTGCTCCCCCAGTGTTTCAGTTATATGCACAACAATTTCAACAGTGTTCTCAGGCTCTGCCATGATGCTTTGAATTACTTGTCCCATAACTCTCCTCCATTATGTCTGCTAACAGTGTCTGCTCGTTCATCCTTGTACTCTCATCACGGGTCGTCAAAAACACGGCACGCCTTATTCATTCGGTCTTAGTAGCGTCCGGTATTAGACCAGTTCGTTGGAGTCTAGTAGACGCATACCAGGGTCGGTATTGTGGGAAATACTTAATCAGTAGATGCGATAATAGTGATGTGACAGCGTCGGATATTTGCTGGCGACATTCTGCAGAGTGTCTACTAAATTAGGTGTATGTCACTGTGGTTATGACAATACACAGGCGCACATCATGTCTTTGGTGCGTTTGCATGGGTGACTCACCGCAGTGACTGGATCGTGCGTACAGGTTAACGCCCGGACTTCAATAACCCAGGGAGACTAATGCGATGCGTGACTACAGTAATATGCCGGTTTTAAACTGGACAGGTGTAAACACCCCGGTAAGG
>CAJQNP010000095.1 GCA_905479705.1 uncultured Gammaproteobacteria bacterium | reverse complement strand
TCGGGTAGCGGCATCATCAGCACCAGCACAAACAGTACCGGGCCGAGCAACAAACCGACTATGCTGCGCTGGTTGAACAAGGTGACACTTCCCGTGATTGAATCGACAGGGCAACCATTCTAATCAAGACCCGGGGCTTTTGTTAGCAGCAGCACCTGGCGTATCTGCCAATTGGCCGAATGAGTCCGGCCCTGCAAGGCGGTATGCAGGGTCGAATTCATTCGACCTGCACTGGTTTATTGTGACCTGACGTACAGACACCGCCATATCGGGCGGTGTCTGCTGGCAGTCAAGAAAGGCAAGCGGGGAAGGTCGCGGTGGCTCAGGCGTTGCGGATGCGCACACGCCAGCGTGCCGGAAAATCCAGGATGCCGCGCGAGCGACGCAACTGTCGCAGGTAGATCTTTGCAGCGCGATAACCTTCACGAAAAGACAGGCGCATATGGATGGCCTTGTCCAGTTGCCCGCCCCTGAGGCCGTGCCTGAAACCGTCACGGAAGCGCTCCTGCTTGAGGTGCGGCGGGATCCTGATGCCCACCTCACCGGGTTCCGGGTAACCTGCATCCATCGTACACCTCCAGGGTCGTTGCTTGCCTGTATACTGCTTATCGGCACAGGCATTCCGCGATTAAGCCCCTTATCCCGTTGATAAAATTCAAGATAAGACATCAGCAGGGGTTGCGGCCATGATCGTTCCTGCCAGCCTGCCCGCGGCAAACCAAAATGAAACAAATGACCAGCCAGGCTGTCCATTGGCTACACAAACCACAGTAAAGGACACCACCATGCATAACCCACGGACCCTCACCCGACTCATCCGTACCCTGGGCATACTGCTGCTCAGCTGCTGCGCGTTTGCAACGCATGCGGCCAGTGACAGCGACCCGGCACAACATGCAACGGCGACCTTTGCCGGCGGCTGCTTCTGGTGCATGGAACCCCCTTTCGACAAACTGGACGGCGTGATCTCGACGACCTCGGGGTACATCGGTGGACACAAGGACAACCCGACCTACAAGCAAGTCTCCAGCGGTGGTACCGGGCACACCGAGGCCGTGCAGATCGTTTACGATCCGGCACGCGTCAGTTACGAGGAACTACTCAACGAGTTCTGGCACAATATTGATCCGACCAACGCCAACGGCCAGTTCTGCGACTACGGCAGCCAGTACCGCAGCGAGATCTTCTATCACGATGACACGCAGAAGGCACAGGCCGAGCAATCAAGGACCGCACTGCTGGAACTCAAGCCCTTTGAGGCAGACATCGTTACCGGCATCACCCGGGCATCGACCTTTTATCCGGCCGAGGATTATCACCAGGACTATTACACCAAGAATCCCGTGCGCTACAAGTTCTACCGTTACGGCTGTGGCCGCGACAAACGCCTTGAGGAACTCTGGGGAAAACAGCAAGACGCAAAGTAAGCCGCACGACCGCCGGATACCCGGGCCACGCACATGAAGAAGGTCGTCATCCACAGGCCCGGCGGCTACCGGCAATTAGCGATCGAGCAACACCCCGACCCGGTACCCGCACCCGATGAGGTACTCATTGCTGTCTCGGCCATCGGTGTCAACTATGCCGATTGCGTAACGCGCATGGGCCTGTATGCCTCGGCGAAGCACTATGTCGGTTACCCGATAACACCAGGTTTCGAGGTCAGCGGGCTGCTGCTGAAGTGTGGCGCACAGGTGACAGACCTGCAGGAAGGTGCGGCCGTCATCGCGGTAACACGCTTCAATGGCTATGCCAGCCGCCTGTGCGTCGATCGTTCACAGGTGTTTACAAAGCCGCAAGACCTCTCGTTTGCAATGGCCGCAGCCCTGCCCACCGTATCACTGACGGCCTGGTACGCATTGCAGCAGGCTGCCCATGTCCAGGCCGGCGAAACCCTGCTGGTACATTCAGCCGCCGGCGGGGTCGGCAGCATGCTGGTGCAGATGGGAAAGATACTCGGTTGCCGGGTCGTCGCGGTTGTCGGGGCGACACACAAGGTCGAGGCTGCCAGGGAACTCGGCGCCGATGCCGTGATCGACAAGTCGGTCGAGTCACTGCGGGACGCCGCACAACGCCATGCACCCGAGGGTTATGACGTGGTTCTCGATGCCAACGGCATCACCACCCTGAAAGACAGTTACCGGCAACTCGCACCACGTGGACGGCTGGTGGTCTACGGATTCCACGGCATGCTTGCCACCCGCAACGGCCTGCCGGGAAAACTCAGGCTGGCCTGGGACTACCTGCGCACACCGCGTTTCAGCCCCTTTGACCTGACCACGAAAAACCGCAGCGTGCTCGGTTTCAATCTCAGCTACCTGTTCGAGCACAACGCGATGCTTGCAGCCGGCATGCAACAGATCCTGCAGTGGCAGGCCGACGGCCGGCTGGCCGTCCCGACGGTGACCGCCTTCCCGCTGGAATCGGTTGCCGAGGCCCACCGGCAGCTGGAATCCGCTCAAACCGTCGGCAAGCTGGTGCTCAGCTGCTAGTCGGCAAAATCCAGCCGTTCCTGCACGGCCTCGATACCGCGCAGTGCGCAGGCCTCGTCCAGCTCGCCACCCGGCGCGCCACTGACACCGACCGCACCGATCATGGAACCGGCAACGGTAATCGCTACAGCACCGTCCAGCACAAGCAGGTCATCCAGCTGATTCAGTTCGGCCGCAATGTCAGCACGGTTCTTGCCCAGCAGACTGGAACTCGTGTTCGACAACACCACGGCGCTGGTCTTGGCCTTCGCCAGTTGTGTCATGTACTGGTTGGCATAGACATCGCGCATCACCACCTGGGTCCTGCCACTGCGATCAACCACCACCACGGAGACCTGGTATCCGTCCTTGCGGCAGGCCTCCACGGCAGCCTGTGCAATATCCACGGCAAGGTCCAGCGTCATGAGTTTCACATTCACCACGTCAACCGCAACGGCTGTCGAGGAAACCACCAGAAACAACAGTCCTGCCACTACCCTGACCATATCTTGTCCTCCTTCGGGAAAGCGTGCACACTCAGCGTAAACCAGCAACTCGTTTGCCGACCATGCATAACAAAAGAATAAACAGCCTCTCGTTACTCACTCACGCCGCACTGGCGCTGGCACTCAGTATAGCGTCTGGCTCATTCGTCGCTGCCATGGAAAAACCCTACCCGGGCCCCTTCTTTGAAAACGATGAGCTGCTGATGGTCGTTATCCCGCGCACGGCGGAACAGATGGCCGCCTTCTACGAGGCGCGCGGCTTTCCGCAACGAGCCATCGACACGGTGACAGCGACCTGTTTCGTCACCATCCACATCGACAACAAGAGCCGGCACATCACCTGGCTGGAAACCGCTAACTGGCAACTCACCAGCCAGGGCAAGACCCTGGACATCCTCGGCAGTGAATACTGGGACGCCAGCTGGGAGCAGATCGACCTGCCGCAGGCATTCCGCTCCACCTTCTTCTGGACACAGCTGCCCCCGGTGGTTGACCTGCATGCGGATGAGCCCGTCGGTGGCAACATCGTGCTGCCCGGCAACATAGAGCATTTTGATATCGAAGCGAACTTCAGGACCGGCGCGGACAAGCAGGGCGAACCGCTGCAGGTACGCTTTACCGATATTGAATGTGGAACGACACAGGCGCAACCATGACACAACGACTTGCCGGTTTACTGATCATCCTGTTGCTGCAGACGCCACTGGCTACAGCCGCAGACGACATACCACTGGGCGTGATGCGCATCAACGGGCTGGATGCGCCCGGGTTGAAACTCGACAGTATCGACGGCGATCCCTATGACCTGTCAACAACCGGCGGGCACTGGCGCTTCGTTCACTTCTGGGCCAGCTGGTGCGGCCCCTGTCGCCGCGAGATGCCCAGTATCCAGCGCATGATGCCGCTGCTCGAGGATACCGATCTCGAGTTTGTCATTGTGAATACCGCGGAAACAGAGGATGCGGTGTTTGAGTTTCTCGGCATCGTCGCACCCGAGCTGGTGCCGTTGATGGACACCGACGGCACGGTGACCCAGGTGTGGATGCCGCGGGGCCTGCCCTCGACGTTTCTGGTGGATCCAGAGGGCAAGGTGCAATACCTGGCGCTGGGTGATCGCGAATGGGACAAGCCGGCGTATGTAGCATTCCTGCGCAGACTGGCGGGGACAGACCACAAATGATCCGGCACTGTTAACCTGGTTATGGGCACCCCCCGATTGTCAGGGTGTATATATAACTATTCGCGCCTGCAAGGCGCTCCTACAAAATCTGCACACTGTTTACGCCTGTCGCGGATGCGATCCGCTCCTGCAGGTCGTTGCTATCTTTGTAGGAGCGGATCGCATCCGCGACCAATCATGTGGGCATCTTCATGCGCAGGAGCGCCTTGCAGGCGCGAATGACCATGTGCCCTGCCCCGTTATTCCAGCCAGTTGATCAGGTAGTAGATAAACTGTCCCTCGGATGATTTTGAAGGGCCGACGACACGTGCCGCATGACGCTTATTGTCCGGGTCGGCCGCGGCCACGGCCGCCTCGTGTGTATCGAAGATCTCCACGCACCCGGCCGGAAAACGTTTGCGGTTCTGGCGTGGCGTAAAGATCACCGCGAAGCGCTCCTGCGACACATTGGTCTGGGGGTCGGGTGGCACGATACCGCGCAGGCTCATGGCGCACTCACAGCCGGGGCCGCGCCCAGCAGGCCGGGACTCAGCATCCAGCTGATGACCCAGCGGTCGCTGTCATCGCGCTGCAGGCACACGACGCTGCCGGGCGTGTAATGAACCAGTTCATGCTTGCCGTCACCCGCAACAAGCAGGGACACCAGCCGCGACATAAACGGCAGGTGACCGACCACCAGGGTATCCTCGCCCCAGACATCGGCATCCGAGGCAAACTCGTCCACCGGGTCATTCGGCTGGATACCCTTGATCATCTCGACCTGCTTGCCTGAACACACCTTCCCTGCAAGGATCCCGGCTGTTTCAGCTGCGCGCAGTTTGCCACTGTGCCAGACACGCACCACCCGGACACCCGCCTCACCGAGACAGGCCGCCACGCGCTGCACGTCTTCCCTGCCCTGCTCGCCCAGGGGGCGCCCGGGATCTTCCTGCTTCGGGACGGCCTGGCCATGCTGAACGAGGTAGAGTTTCATGAAGCTGATTTTCCTGAAAACATTGACCGGGTAGTTTACGCGCCGATGAAATCCACTGCAGCCGTGACGACACCGGCATCACGCAGTATACGCCCGTGACCCAGCCCGGTGGTCTTCATGAACCGCGCACCCGGCCACGCATTCGCAATGATCTTTCCCTGCTCCCAGGGAACATTGTGATCATCCCCGTCATGGATCACCAGCGCCGGCACATCCAGCTCACGCACGTTGACCACGGTGGAGATGGTTTGCCAGAAACCCTCCTCGAATCGCTCGTCCATGCGCCGGTGCACATCCTCGATGACCGTGTCGGGGATTGCCAGGGTCTGTGCAAAACTGTCCAGCAGGTAATCCACATGGGCGGGCGCGCTGATGCATACCACGCGGTCGATATGCACACCGTTGTGCATCGCATAGGCCAGCACCATGCCCCCGAAAGAATGGGTAATCGCCGCATGCACGTTGCCGTACTTGTGCGCGAACGCCTGCAGCACGGCCGTGCATTCGAGGATGTTGGTCCGGTCTCCGGGGGTGTCTCCGTGACCCGGGGCATCGACAGCCATGACCCGGTAGCCCGCAGCGACCAGCGGTCCGGAAAACGCCGCCACCTGGCTGCCACGCCCCGACCAGCCGTGCACGAACAGCACAATCGGTCCCTCGCCCAGGGTATAGACCGCCACCGGCAAGTCCTCCACCATCAGCGTCTCGCGTTGCGCCTCACGGGTAAAGCGCTTGCCGGCAGCCGACTCGGGAAAACGGCGGGTACGAAACCACAGGTCAAATGCGCGCCGTCCCATCAGGCGCGGGAAGACGGGACCCAGGGTCGAGAAGGCAAGGCGAATGGCGCGCAGTGACAGTGGCATGGCGCGCTGCGCATTACGTCCACCGTGAAACTGCTCCTTGTTACGCGAGACCATGAATGACTTCCCGGTAGTCTGCGGCAAGATGTTGCCAGGATAGTCTTCCGACATCCGGCGCCGCGGGCAGTTCACCCCGCGCGTACTGCCGGCCCAGTAGCCCCAGCTGAGCCGCGATCGCACGGCTCTCTGCCCCGGCATCCTCCGGTGACGAGGCAAATCGACAGGCCGCGGGGATCAGTTCCGGGTAGGACAGGCGGTCCGGCACCAGCGGAACGCAGCCACTGGCAACCGCCTCGAGCACGGCCAGTCCCTGGAACTCATGCAGCGCGGTGGACAGCACCACATGCGCGTTCTGCAACAATGCCTTGTAGTCCTGCGCAGACTCAACCATGCCCCACTCACCGATGTGTTGTTTCAGGCGCGGATACATCTCGGCAAATACCTCTGGCTGCTTGCGAAACTGCTGACCGATCACGTGCACGCTGAAATTGATACCGGCTTCATGTAATGCTAGCAGCGCGGCCAGCATGCGCTCCGGTGCCTTGTCGTATTCCCAGCGGTGGTTCCACACGATGGTCAGTGGCTGTGCGCTATCCATGCTGCGGTGTGCTTCCTCATACCAGTGATTCTCGATCGGGACAGGCAGGACACGGCTCTTGTCCGCAATGGATTCAATCACCCCCGCGGGTACGGCATCCGGCATCTTTCGCAACAGTGCCTGTGCGCCGGCGAGACACGTGTCGCGATTGTACGCCGAGTTAAACAACACGCAATCGGCCGATACCATCGCGTACAGGCTGGTGAACTGCGGCTCGAGGCGCAGCGACTCGCGCCGGTCCGGGTAGGCGAACTGGTTTTCATGGCAGTACACCAGGCCGGGTAGCGATGCCAGCGCCGGCACCATGCCCTTCAGGGCTGACAGGTCAGTCATCGACGTGGCAACAAGCACGTCATAGGGTTGCTGCAGGGTATCGCGCTCGGCAAACGCCCAGCCAAGGCTGTTGCCACGCACACGCCAGCTGAAATGTCGCGGCGGCAGCGTCAGCACCGTCCAGTGCCAATCCGGGAATGCCGCAACCAGTCCCTCGCGCCAGCGGCGGTGGCTGTGTGCGTCATAGGCTGACAGGAGCAGGATGCGCATGGCGTCGCCCGGGTTCAGGCCGCCGCCTGCTCGGCATGGATATAGGTCTCGCCGCGGTAATAGCGTGCCACGATAATAAACAGTATCGCTGTTACCAGCATCAGCACGGTGAAGAACAGGAAATAGTCCGCGCCTTGCAGTGCGCTGCTGCCATCGGGCCTCTGGATCAGGAAGTTGACCGCACTGGTAAACAGGTTGCCAAGCGAAATCGACAACATGAAGAAGGCCATCACGAATGACTTCATGGTCCTGGGTGCCTGCGTATAGGAAAACTCCAGGCAGGTGATCGAGACCATGACCTCGGACGCGGTCAGCACGATATAGGCCAGCAGCTGCCAGGCGATCGAGGGCGAGCCACCGCGGTCAATCGACATCTGGATCAGGGTCGGAATACTGAAGGCAGCCGCAGCCAGAAACAGGCCAATCGCTATCTTGCGCAGCGGCGTCAGTGGAAACACCCTGTCGATCGCCGGGTAGATCACGTAGGAGAACAGCGGGATCAACAGCATCACCAGCAGCGGGTTGGCCGCCTGTATCTGGGCAGGCAACAGTTCGATACCCAGCAGCACATTATCGGTATGGGCCGCCTGCAACACCCATGACGAACCGGTCTGGTCGAACAGCGACCAGAACACCGCGACAAACAGATAAACGATGACCAGCCTGCCCAGCGTACCCAGACCGCGGCGACTGAAGGTCTCCCTGAGGAACTCGCGGCCACCCGGCGGGATATGCACAAAACGATGACGACCTGCCCAGAACATCAGGGTCGCGAGCAACATCAGAATACCGGGCACGGCAAAGGCCACCGATGCGCCATAGTGTGCCAGCAGCCAGGGTGTCGCGAGACTGGACACGAACGCACCCAGGTTGATGGAAAAATAGAACCACGAGAAGGCGCGCGACAACAGTCCCTGGTTGCTCTGTCCAAACTGGTCGCCCAGGTGCGAGGACACGCAGGGTTTGATCCCCCCCGCGCCGATGGCAATCAGACCCAGCCCGACGACCAGACCGACACGGCTGTCATCCAGCGCCAGCGCGGCGTGACCGGCACAGTACACCAGCGATAACAGGATGATGGTGCGGTACTTGCCCAGCACACCGTCGGACAGCAGCGCACCCAGCACGGGCGTGAGATACACGCCAGAGACAAACAGGTGGTACCAGCCCTTGGCCTCCTCCTCGGACATCACGTCCAGCGCCCCGCCGGAGCCGACGAGGTACTGGGTCATGAACACCACCAGGATGGCACGCATGCCGTAAAAGCTGAAACGCTCGGCGGCCTCATTGCCGATAATAAAGGGCATGCCACCGGGCATACCCTGCGCGGGAAGCGGTGCGGTGAGGTATTTTGACACGTGCGCGGGTCCCTGAACCTGAAGCCGCAGATGATACCCTGAAAAATCAGCGCCTTGTTGCCGGGACTTCCGCGGAATGAATAAATCAGTATGATGGCCGGCGTTGCCGGACCTGCATCCGGTGCAGCAAATAACCCGATCAAGATCCCGCGGAGGGCGGCATGGCTGAAACTGTAGATGAACTGACTATCCGGTACGAGGAAGACGGCATTGAAACCGTCAAGGAGCTCGACAAGAAGATCCTGACCAAGGGCGCCTGGTCAACCGTGATCTTCCGTTACCAGGACTGGAACCGCAGCAAGGAAGAGTACGGCCCGGACAAGTATTCCATCCGCCGCTACCAGAAGCGTAATGGCCAGTACCTGCCAAAATCCAAGTTCAACATTTCCAGCAAGGATCAGGCGGAAAAGATCATCGAGGCCCTGCAGGACTGGATCAAGTAAGCACGCCGACACCACGCCGGCTGCACAGCAGATCAAGATCAGCCGGCGCGGTCTTGTTCAGCAGCCGCCTGCAGTTCGGCAAGCGTCAGCGGTTGTTCCCCGAGTAGCTCATCAAACAATTGGCGCTGACGGCTGGAGGTTGCGCCCCCGGTGTCGTCAAGGCGATTGAAATAATATTCAAACGCCGCCCTCACCATGGCACGTGGCCGCCGGCTTATCTCGACGGCATGGCTTTCATCATTGATACCGGTGTTTATCTCGTCCGCCAGTTCCAGCAGGGTGTAGCGTGCTACCTGCGCACACTCGGAGCCCCCTTGCGGATAGGCGGCACGGGCATAATCGCGAATGGCACAACAGACAATGTCCCTGACGGGGACATCGCAGCGCAGGGTGATCTTTTTTGCGGCCATGGCTGAATCATAATTCAATCAGGCCGCACGAACAGGCGTGCGGGGAATTCAGTGACCAACCGGGTGATCAGGGTAATTCTGATGCATGCGTCATTCCGGGTGGAGCGTAGCGGAAACCCGGACAAGAGTGCGTAGCGTGTTTAACGCCTGGAGGGCAGCCCGCGGGGCGTGCGCGGCGAGTCATCCAGGGGGTTACATTCAATTCGGTATGGATTCCCGGTTTCGCGGGGATGACAGATAACCGGATTAATCAGGACGGCCTGAATTGTTCAAGGAAAATGCAAAGATGTTCAGGGTTTACTTGCCATCATCGGGGTCTGCGAAGACATCATAAATCTGTTCCTTCAGTACCTCTTCCTCGTGCATCTCCTCGAGCTTGCGCCGGGCCAGGGCATTGCGAATCTTGCGCAGCGCGGACACGCTCTTGCGGCGCTTCTTGCCCGACTTGGTCTTCAGGACTACGTCATGGGTTACAGCACTCATAAGTTGTCTCCTTGGCGGTTGGTACCCCACTGCCTTGCCTCACAAGGGAGCGTAAAAACCCTATCGGCCATAATGAAATAGGCCTTTAGAGACCCCACATCCGCAGGATTCCGAGGGCCGCCAGCACCTCGACAGGAATTCATGACTGGTCGCTATCTTTCTGTTATTCATATTTATAATTTACCGTCCAAGGCCGGCCCGCTGCGCCGGAAGCCGTGCAGGCCACAGCCACCTTGCGCTTCGGCTAGACTGTTAGTAACAACACACGGAACCGTAGCCAGACGCCTGTAATGCACTCCAGCGCCCCACTCAGCCTGATCCTGCTGCTGCTTCTCAGCGCACCCCTTGCCGGTGCCGCACAGGTCTTCACATGGGTCGATGACACGGGTGTGACCCATTTCAGCGAGACGCCACCAGCGGATGACACGGCGGATTCCCGGCTCCTCGATCTCGATATGCCGGCCCCGCGCGGACCGGACAGGACGGGTGATGACTTCTATTCCGTGATCAACCAGGCAGCACGCATGCAGACCCGCAGACTGGAGAACGAGAAACTGGCCGCAGAGAAAAAACAGGCCTATGCCGAGGCACGCAAGGCGCGCGCAGAGGCCAGCGCGATTCAGCAAGGCGCCTACCACGACAGCACACGCTACTACCCCGTGTTTTCATACTACCCTCGCTATGCTCACCATCCCTGGAAACCGGGCCACGGCCACAAACCCAGGCCGGTACAGCCGATCCATCCGGGGCATACACGACCGAAAAACCCGCGCACGTCACTCGGCAAGACACCCGGCATGCCTCGCAGATAAACTGCCGGTCCGTGAGTTCGCCGCGATTGGTTGTTACACTGTGCGCATGAACGAGCAAGCAGAAAGCCCGCTGAAGTTTCCCTGTAAATTCCCTATCAAGGCGATGGGAAAATCCGACTGCGGACTGGACACTATCGTGGTCGAGATCGTACGCAAGCACGCCCCCGACCTGGGCGAGGGCGCGGTCTACAACCGTGACAGCAGCAAGGGTAACTACACCTCGGTCACCGTGGTTGTGAATGCCACCAGCCGCGAACAACTGGATGCCATCTACCAGGACCTGGTCGACTGCGAGTCAGTCATCATGGCAATCTGAACCCGGTCACAGCATTCGCATGATTAGCGCCGACACGCTGGTTATCCGCCACCCCGGGGTGCTGGACTACGAAACAGCCTGGCATGACATGCAGGTCTTCACCCATAATCGCGACCAAGATACCGCGGACGAACTCTGGTTTCTGCAGCATCCGCCGGTGTTTACCCTGGGGCGCAACGGCAAGCAGAAACACCTGCACGACACGGGCAGGATACCGGTCATCAACGTCGATCGTGGCGGCCAGGTCACCTATCATGGCCCCGGACAACTGGTGGTCTACACCCTGCTGGACATCAATCGACGCCAACTCGGTGTACAATCACTTGTTCGTTTGCTTGAACAGGCTGTCATCGACCTCTGCAGTGACCATGCCATCCATGCACAGCGTCGCGACAACGCGCCCGGCGTCTACGTGGACAATCGCAAGCTCGCCGCACTGGGTTTGCGTGTCCGCAAGGGCCGCGCCTTTCACGGCCTGAGCCTCAATGTCGACATGGACCTGGCACCGTTTGCGCTGATCGATCCCTGCGGCTACCAGGGCATGGAGGTCACACAGCTGCGCCAGCTCGGCGTCGACGCCTCGATGGAGAACGTGAGTACACAGTTACAGAAACACCTGGAACGATTGCTGGATACATCAACACCATGAGTGAAGACATCAGAAAACAGCGTGGCGCCGCCAAGACGGCGCGCATACCGGTAAAGATCGAGGTAACCACGCGACCGCTGCGCAAACCGGCGTGGATTCGTGCGCGCTCGCCTGCCGATCCCGCAGTTGCACGCCTCAAGGACGTGCTGCGCGAGAACCGCCTGCACACCGTGTGCGAAGAGGCCTCCTGCCCGAACATCGGCGAGTGTTTCTCGGGTGGTACCGCGACCTTCATGATCATGGGCGACATCTGCACCCGCCGCTGCCCGTTCTGTGACGTTGCACACGGCCGGCCTGACCCGCTCGACACGGATGAACCGGATAACCTGGGTCGCACCATCCGCGACATGCAACTGCGTTACGTCGTGGTCACCTCGGTTGACCGCGATGACCTGCGCGACGGTGGCGCCGGCCACTTCGCCGATTGTATCGCGGCGATTCGTCACTACAGCCCTGCCATCAAGGTCGAGATACTGGTGCCTGACTTTCGCGGCCGCATGGACCGCGCACTGGACATCCTCGTTAAATCACCGCCCGATGTATTCAACCACAACCTTGAAACCGTGCCGTCGCTGTACAAGAAGGTTCGCCCGGGCTCGGACTATGCCTGGTCACTGCAGCTGCTGAAACGCTTCAAGGCAATGTACCCCTCGGTACCGACCAAGTCGGGCCTGATGCTGGGCGTGGGGGAGACCATCGACGAGGTGGAACAGGTCATGCGCGACCTGCGCGCCCATGATTGCAACATGCTGACACTGGGACAGTACCTGCAGCCAAGCGTGCATCACCTGCGGCTGGATCGCTACGTACACCCGGATGAGTTTGCCCGGCTGGGTGAACTGGGTAACGAACTGGGTTTCAGCCACGTCGCCAGTGGACCCATGGTGCGCTCCTCCTATCACGCCGACCAGCAGGCAAAGGACACGCTCGAGAAAAGCTAGTCCGGCTGTGCAGGCCCGCAGTTCGCGGTCCCTCAATCAGCAGACAGCGCCTCGCGCAACACCGCGACGGCATCGCCGATACCCGTGGGTTCCAGCCCGGCCCCGGGCGGCAATGCAAGCAGTGCCTCGATCTCGGATACAAACCCACCGCCGTGAAACTGCTCACGCGTGATCGTGGCGATGTGCCCGTGTTGCTGTGCCCACCGGTTCAGCATCGCGGTTTCCGGCCAGTCGCGGCGCGCCAGCACAAGCAGCGCCACACCGTGACAGACAGCCTCGGCATAGGTGCCATAACCCGGCTTGGTGAGCACGACATCGACCGAGGCAAGCACATCGATAAAGGACATCGACAGTTCATCCAGATCAAGCATGTCATCCCGTTCGGCATGCACCGCGTCGGCAAAAATCCAGCATGTGTTTTCAAGCCGTGGCCAGTTCGCCAGCGGCATTTCGCTCTCGATACCACCCAGCGCGACCAGTATCACCCTGGCATCGACAGGGATTCCACCGCCTGTTAGCAGAGCGGAGCGCTGCTGCACGCCGCTGCGCGCGATCGGGCCAATCACCCGGGCATTGTCCAGTTCCGGCATGGCCATGGCGGGTTGCGGCATCAGAAACACATCGGCTGCACGGTAGCCCGATAACATCTGTGCCAGCATGCGGGTATCCATGTCATCGCCTGCACAGTAGGCCGAATAGATCGCAGCCCAGTTCAGCGAGCACAGGCCGATCGTCGCCACACCGAGTTGTTCTGCCGCCAGCAGGATACGGTAGGGGATATCCGCCAGCAGCACATCCGGATTGAGTTCGCGCAACAGCTGGCGGTCACGCTGCAGGCCCGCCTCCCAGTCCTCATGGAAGGCGCGGTAGACCTGTTGTGACGCCGGCGCATCGACCTCCCAGGCGGAGTGCATTTGCAACACGGGATCGAGCTCAACGGCATGCACATCGCAAGGAATACTGATTCGATCAGCGATAACAGACTGCGGCAGGGTGCTGCATACACTCAGCTGCAGCGCCGGCACCACGACCGACAGGGCATTGATAACCGGGGCGCACTGTGCGAGATGACCGTAGCCATGCGCCGACAGGGCAAGCAACACATGCGGGCGCTCAACAGCCGTGGCCGGCATGATGACTAGTACTCCTTCAACATGATATTGCCGGGTTCAGCTCGCATGTGGTGTTTTGCAGCAAGGCGCCGTGCGCGGGCAATGGCCTTAGTCCTTGTCAAGCGCGGTAACACCGCTGCAGGGCGCCACATGCGCGCCCGAAGGGTTGGTCTGTCAGCGCCCATGCCTGCGTTGCACCTCTTGGAAAGGACTATGGCCATTCCCTGCGAGGTGCGCCTTGTCCTGAACGCTGACAGACCAACTGAACCCGGCAATATCATGTTGAAGGAGTACTAGCCACGCTCCGGCAGCAGTCGCTCCATCAGGTAACCGAGACAGTCCTGGCGAATAATGCGCTCATCCAGGGTAAACATCGACGGCATCAGTGGGCGCGTGGTCAGCAGTGCATCATCCTCGATCGCGAAATAATGCTGGCTCACCTGGTGGCCGTTTTCGTCACACACGTCCAGCGACACAGACGCACCGGGGTTCACGCCACCCAGCCGGGTACCGGCCGGCAGTTCACGGAAATTGAGGTGATCGATGTTACCGACCAGGCGCAGGTCGACAGCATCATCCTCAAAACTGAAACTGACCGCTTCAGGTACCTTGACGGTCGCCACCGTGTGAAACAGGTCCACGTCATGCGAGGCCACCGGGTGCTCGGGCAACTCGCTCAGATGCATGCAGGCATCGATGTAATCGCGCGCATGCGCCACACCGTATTCCTGGTCAGGTTTGCCGCACTCGATCGTTACCGACGGGCACACGTAGGACATCGCCATGGACTGCACACCCAGCGGACGAATGAAATACACCACCGTGCGACTGAACAGCGCGGCGAGGTGCAGAAACTGGTTGTCCACCCGGTTGATGCACGCGTAGTGCGGATTGATCCCGGTGTTGTTGTGAACATCGAGACTGGCAAACGCTGCGCGCGCCTGCATGCTGTCGACGACCCGTTGCATCATCTGCGCCTCGGGCACATCAGGGGTCTCGGTGCCCGGCCAGACCCGGTTGAAGTCCGCCTGGCCGTCGAGAAAGCGAAGACCTTTGCTGGCAGCGCTGACATTGGCAAAGAACACGGATAAGGCACGCGGCAGCTCCTGGTCCTGGTAGGCCTGCAGCAGCTGCTGCACGGCACAGTAGCCGGTCCCCTCGTTGCCGTGCGCCAGCACCGTGACAAACAACGGCTCCGGGCGGCGCCCGGGCAGGTGCATCAGCGTTGGCCCACCCAGCAGGGCCTCCAGCTTCTCCGCTGGCGTGCCCAGCAGCCCGTCGGGCAGGAATTCGATCTCGTTCAGCATGGGATATTGGTCGCTTTCATGGGTTTATTAGTATTCAATTGCTGCTATATGCCCTGATTAGTTGCTAATTGACGGATTAACATCTGACTTGATTTATGTACCCTGTCCGGCCGACGGGCGCCTTTCTGGCAACCCGCGGGGACAAATCCGGGCCTAGCTAAAAACCCGTAAATTGTTGATCAAATGGCTACATATTAGCCTATATTCTTCTAATAACGGCGAAAAACACCATCAGAGCGCCCATTGGTGTACGGGCGTTCCGCTGTCCTGGTTGTGGCGATACACCTGCGTCATCTCAACCAGATCCCCGCCGTGTTGCTGCGCATAGGCCCGCTGCCAGACCGACCCCGTCTGCCCCGTCTGGACACGTGCCTCGATGATACCGAGATAGCGGTCAATGTCAGCCACATCAATCTCCAGCCGCTCCAGACCGAGGCGCGCCATCGGCAGCAAGCGCGTCCGCAGCAGGTGCCGCACCGTCCCCCGCGTACCGTCCAGCCAGGTAATGTGCGCCTCCAGTCCATGGCGTGCGGCAGTGTAGAAGTTATCGCGCGCCACCGAAAAATCCAGCTGTTGCTCCGGCGGGGTCTCCGCCCCCATCAGCGCCTCCATCAAGCCGTAGAAGAATGCCGCATTGGCAATCATGTCGAGAATGGTGGGGCCACCCGGGACGACGCGGTGCTCGATACGCAGATGCGGAATGCCGTCGTAATCAAAACCGATCAGCGGCCGGTTCCAGCGCCAGATTGTGCCATTGTGCAAGCGCACGTGCGACATCTGTTCCAGGCCATCATGAAAGCGCATGGGCAACAAGACAGGATAGTGTTGCTCGTTCTCGACAAAGCACTCGAGGATCGAGTCGCGCACATAGCCGGAACCAAACGTCACGCGTCGCAATGGCCCGTGACTCGCGCCGGCGAATCCGCTGACCGCAACCGACTGTTCGAATAACGGGATACGCGTCTCATCCCATAACTCATGTCCAAACAGGTAGGGCGAGTTGGCCGTAACGGCAACCATCGGTGCAGAGGCAATCATCGAGGCATTGTAGGCACGCAGTGCCTTGCGTGGATGCACCTTGATATGCAGCTGAAACGAGGTCGTGGCCGCCTCCATCATGACGCTGCTGTGTGACACCTTGAGATGCTCCCGCCCGCTGATATCAAGCTCCAGAGGCCGGCCCTCGCGCAGCCGCAACACCTGTTCATTCAGGGCGCGGTAGCGCTTCAGATCCGACATGTTCGCCTGTGTCAGTTCACCTTCCTGCAGCGTCGGCAGAATCCCGATCATGACCAGGTGGGTGTGCAACTCGGCTGCGTACTTGTTGCATTGCTTCCACGTCGCCCCGAGGCTGGCCTCGAAACGGCTGAATGCGGAACCCCATAAATGTTGCGGGTGATCGTTCAGCTCGACATTGAAACGTGCCAGCTCCGGCACAACCATGGGGTTGTCGAGGTTCTTCAGAAAGACTTCATTCAGCGGCGCGGGTCGCGCATTGCCGTCAACCAGCCAGGCCTCCAGCTCGTAGCCGCCCATGCGATCACGGTGTGAAAACATGTCCGAGGCAAACCATTCAGCCAGCAACAGGGTCTCCTCGCGGAGACGTTCTGCATACTCCACGAAGTTATCCGGGGTAAAACGTACCGCCTCGATTTCCTGGCCCATAGTGTCTTACCCACCGTCACCGATTACAGTCACTGCAACACGACTCTCTCTATATATACAGCGCCATGGGTCGTTATTGTAAATTGATTACCACGCGGTTGACCTCGTCGAGTCGCTCCGGTGTACCAATATCAAACCAGGGGCCGGTATAGTGCTCCCCCGTTACCTGCCCCGCGTCCATGGCAGCACGCAGCAACGGGGCCAGCGGAAACGCGCCCGGCGTGCAGTTCGCAAACAGCGCCGGTTGATACACTCCCATGCCGCTGAAGGTCAGCCTCAACGGACCGTCACGCGACAGTCGACCGCCAGACAGAAAGAAATCTCCGTCCGGGTGATGCGCGGGATTGTCGACCATGACAAGGTGCGCCAGCCCGTCCAGCTGCGCCGGCAGGTGGGAAAAATCGTAGTCAGTCCAGATATCCGCGTTGACGACCAGAAAGGGAGCGTCACCCAGCAACGCCAGTGCGTTGTAGATACCGCCGCCGGTTTCCAGCGCCCCGTCGGGCTCCGCCGAGTAGCTGATATGGACCCCGTAGGCGTTACCGTCACCCAGCGCCGTGACGATCTGCTCCCCGAGGTGTGCATGGTTTATGACCAGCTCGGTGATCCCGGCACGAGCCAGGGCGTGGACATGATGCTCTATCAGGGTCTGACCACCAATACGCAACAGCGGTTTGGGCGTGTCATCCGTCAGCGGACGCATGCGCTCTCCCCGACCCGCCGCCAGTATCATCGCCCGCATGGTTTCGTCCGGTCCGACTGATCAACACGCTGCCTTGGCAACAACCTCTGTCCGCCTGTTTTCATTCCGCTGGTTCCCCCCTCGTCAGACACCGCTCCATGGCAGCTTCATTCACCGGCTGCTGCAAGACTGCATACACAGGAAACAGGGCACGCAGCTTGTCAACGTACTGCAGCTCGCTCTTGTCCACCAGCAGAACGATGTCACTGTCCTGTGAATATTTTTGCAGGCTGTACAGGAATACATCGAGATTACTGACATTGACCCCGGCATAGTTATTGCCATAACCATACATGAATTCAGCGACCACGATTGCCGGTGTTTGCGTCTTTAATGCGCTGATGGCCTTGCGCATGGAGGCCAGTTTGACCTGCTGAAACCCGAGCCGCCTGTAGAGCCCGGAGAAATCCGGATGCATGGGCGACTCGATAATTGAAAACAGTATTTTCCCGGACATGGAGTTATGCAGCAAGCCTGTTATGAACGGCTATCCTACAGAAATGCAGATCAATCGGGAAACACCGTGGGCACATCGCCCGCATGCCACTGCGGGTACTTTTGCATGACCCCCAGAAACAACACCGACTCAAGCAGACCGTCCAGCCATGCCTGCAGGCGAGGATACGCTGCGGCGTCAAACCACGGCTTGTCGACAAAGGCGAACTGGCGAACAAACGGGAAGATGGCAACATCCGCCAGCGTCATGCGGCCGGCACACAACCACGCCGTCCTTGCCAGGCGCTGTTCCAGTTGCTGCAGAAACCGTTCACCCGCACGGCGGTATGCAGCGGCCGGTTGTTCCGGGTAGCGCTCGGCATACTTGTAGCGATCCAGCTGTGGCTTGAACGAGCGGTCATTGGCGTCTACCAGGCCGTTTATATCCGCGAGCTGTGTCGCTGCATCGACAGCCAGCCAGTGATCAGGGTCCCGGGCCGCAAGCGCCCAGCGCATGATATCCAGGCTCTCCTCGATCACCCGCCCGTCCTCCAGCACCAGCACCGGCACCGTCCCCTTCGGCGAGCAGCTCAACAGCGCTGCCGGCATGTCACGCAGCAGCACCTCGCGGAGCTCGACGGAAATCCCGCTATAGGACAGGGCCATGCGCGCCCGCATCGCGTAGGGGCAGCGGCGAAAGGAGTACAGCACAGGCAGATCAGTCGCCATTGGTCGAGCCCGCATACTTACAAGCCATTGAAACATATCGAGATCAAGCAGTTCCGCGGCATTGTGCAGCTGGTTACAACAGCCACACAACCCTTACACAGCGCCATAACAACCACATCAACAAAGACCCCGGTAATGAAGAAGAAGTGCACCGAGACGATCGCCCGCAAGCCCCTATGCTGTTCCCATCCCCGGCCATAGCTTGATGGCAACATAGAGAAAACCTGCGGCAAGGATGCCGCAGGCGATCACGACAGTGAGCAGGGGTTGCTGTATCCCGTCCCGGCTCAAGGTGTTGATACCGACACCGGCACCGATGGCGGTCACGAAAAAACCGAATTCGTTGACGATCAGCATGGTCAGCAGCGGCAGGTCATAGCGCCCTTCAGGCGACAGTGCCCCGGAGAACACCAGCCCGACGGCAACCAGCAGTCCCAGTCCCAGCGCCAGCCACGGAAAACCCAGATTACCCATTATCCACCTCGTTGCTTCGTTTCACGGCAACCAGCCGTGCTGTTGCAGTTGCCTGTCATGTACCCTGCCAAGCAGCAGCAATGCGCTGATGGCGCCCAGCAGTGCGAACGCCATATCCGACTGCGTATCCCAGACATAACCCTGGGTACCCAGAAACGCCTCGGCAGGTCCGCCGACGATCACGGCGACAAGCCATTCTACCAGTTCATAGAAGGCACTGACGGCCAGGCAAAAACACGCGATCAGGAAATTCAGCCAGGCACGACCGTTGACCACCTGAAAACGCAGCAGCACCTCGCGCGCGACCATCGCCGGCACGAAACCCTGTGCGAAATGGGCAACCTTGTCATAGTTGTTGCGTGCATGCCCAAAGGTGTCCCGTATCCAGTCAAAGGCCGGTACCTCTGCGTAGGTATAGTGTCCACCAACCATCAATATGATGCAGTGCAGCAGGAGCAGGCTGTAGACCAGCCCTGTCAGGGGAAACACCTTGCGCGTGGCGACCAGTACCAGCAGCGCCAGCACGGCCGGTGACACCTCCAGCAGCCAGGTCAGGAAGTCCGCGGGATTAATCGCTGACCAGACAAACACCAGCGTAAACACCAGCAGCCAGAGTCGCGTCATCTGTTCACCTGCCGGGTTGCCACAATGAAGCCGATAACGTGTCCTTCAGTTCGCATCAGGCAGGCGCGCGAGCACGGCGGACTCGATAAACGCACCAAAGGCAGCCAGGTCCTCGTGACGCGTGGCAACCTCGACGACGTAGCCAAGGGTGCGCGGTATGTCGCCGAGATAACCCGGCTTGCCATCACGATGATTCAGGCGTGCAAAGATTCCGGCCGCCTTGAGATGACGCTGTATCCCCATCAGGTCAAACCAGCGCAGGAACTGCTGCGGATCATCGTGCCCCGCCTGCAACACACCGGACTGCAGCGCCAGCGTCTGGTAACCCAGCGCCCAGTCCTCGACCTGCTCGCGCGGCCAGTCGATGTAACAGTCGCGCAGCAGCGATACCAGGTCGTAGGTCACCGGCCCTATCACGGCATCCTGAAAGTCGAGGATGCCCGGGTTGTTGGATTCCGTCAGCATGAGGTTGCGCGAATGATAGTCACGGTGCACACACACCTGCGGTTGCTGCAGTGCACTGTCCGCCAGCAGGTCAAAGGCCGCATCGAGCAGGGCTGACTGCTGCTGCGTCAGCGCCAGGCCAAGGTGCTTGCCGATCAGCCATTCCCGGCACAGCTCCATCTCATTGAGCAGCAGCGTCCGCTCATAGGCAGGCAGCGGTGCGTCGCCCGGGGTACACGCCTGGATGGTTGCCAGCGCGCCCAGCGCATCACCATAGAGTCGTTCCACGGTCTCCTCGGTGAGCGCTTCCAGGTAGGGCCTTGAACCGAGATCGGACAACAGCAGGAAACCCTGCTGCGGGTCTTCATCAATGACCTGCGGCACATTCAGCCCCAGCCCGGCGAGCATGCCGGACACCTGCACGAACGGCCGGGTGTCTTCCTGCGCCGGCGGCGCATCCATGACGACCAGGCTCTCGCCTGCATGGACCACGCGAAAGTAGCGCCGGAAACTGGCGTCGGATGATGCCGGCTCGAGCGTGTACTCGCTGAAATCGAGTTCGCTGCTCAGCCAGTTCTTCAGTTGTTCAATTCGTTCGGGCACGCGGGTGGTCCTGTATCAGTGCAAAGACAAGGCAATCTCAGTCGGTATCACGGGCAGACGGGGGCAGCAGCCGGCGCAGCCTGTTGCGCACACGCACGCGCATATCGTCGGCAATCATGTAGAAGCATGGGATCGCGATCAGGATGATACCGGTCGCGAACAGTAAACCAAAACCCAGGCTGACCGCCATCGGCGAGAGAAACGCCGTCTGTCCCGTGGCAAAAAAGATCAGCGGCGAAATGCCCAGGAACGTGGTAATCGAGGTCAGCAGGATCGGCCGGATACGCACCCTGCCCGCCTCGATCATGGCATCAACACGGCTCATGCCCTCGGCACGCATGCGCTGGGCAAAGTTGACGAGAATCAGCGAGTCATTCACCACGATGCCGGTCAGCGCCAGGAAACCGATGACCGACAGGAACTGCAGGTTATAACCAAACAGCATGTGCCCGAACACCACGCCGATCATGCCGAAGGGGATCGCAAACATCACCACCAGCGGATCCAGCAGGGAGCGAAACAGGGCCGCCAGGATAAAGAAAATGAGGGCACCGGAGATCAGCAGGGCATCGCGCATACCGCTGAACGATTCCGACGCATCCTTCTTCTCGCCGAGGAACACCAGCGTGTAGCCGGGCAACTCGGCCTCGATGTGCTCGAATTCACTGCGCAGCAACTCGGTCACCGCCAGCGGGGTGGTCACCTGGTCGTCCACCTCGGCCGTGACCAGGCCAAGGCGCTGGTTATCGCGCCGGCTGATGGTGTTCATGGCACGGCCGGGGGTAATGTCCGCGACATCGCCGAGGTACACGAGGCGACCGTCATCGAGCACGATTGGCAGGCTCGCGAGATCGCTGGTCTGACGGATTCGCTCCGGGTAGATCACGCGCACCGGCGTACGCTTGTTACCCAGCGTCACGTAGACCACCTCGACACCGAGGAAACCGGTACGCACCGCGTCGGCCAGCTGGTTCTGGTCGATGCCCAGCTCGCGGCCGCGATCATTCAGTGAATACCGGTACTCGATCTTGCCGCTCTCGAGATTCTGACGCACATCGTGCACACCCGGCAGGCGCTGCAGGTATTCCAGCATGCGCTCGGCCTGTTCACGCAACACGTTCACGTCCGGCCCGGTTACACCGACCTCGATATCCGCACCGGCCGGTCCGCCCTGTGGCCGCTGTATGGAGATGCGGCTGATGCCGGTAATCCTGCGCAGCCTGGCTCGCAGCTCGTTGACAATGTCCTCGGTCGGGCGGGTACGCGTGCCTTCCCACTTGAACTTGAGACTGACCAGTGGCGAGATGAAGCGCTCGATAAAACCCTCCGGTACCGGTTTCTTCAGATCGATCACCAGCTGGATATACTTGCTGCCCAGTTCAAAGCGATTGAAATCGATAAAGGTGACGCCGACGTTGGTCAGCAGGGAACTCAGCTCGTCATCGGACAACGACTCGAGCACGACCTGTTCCATCTGCGAGGCCAGCTTGGCCGTGTCTTCCAGGCTGTAGGTCTGCGGCGCCTCGGCGTTGATAAAGAACTGCCCCAGTTCCACGTCGTCAAACAGCTGGAACGGCAGGCGCGTGGTTGCATAGGTCGCTGAAATAACCAGCACGATGATGGACACCAGCGCGACAAAATAGCGGTTATGCAGGGACCAGCGCAGCCAGCCAATATAGCGCTCCAGCAAGGCACTCCAGTCAACGCTACGCTCGTGCGTGCGCGCAGCCGCCCGTCTGGTGTGCAGCAATTCGGCCGCGTGTGACGGCAACACACCGAAGGCCTCCCACAGTGAACCCAGTAACGAGGCAGTCACGACAACCGGTATCACGGCAATGAATGCACCCATGATGCCCTTGATGGCAAACATCGGCATGAAGGCCGCAATGGTGGTCGCGGTACTCGCCATGACCGGCCAGAATACCTCGCGTGCTCCGATGCGGGCGGCCTCCGGGGCCGGCAGGCCCTGCTCCATGTGACGATAGATGTTCTCGTTGACAATGATGGCATCATCGACGATCAGGCCCAGCGCGATGAGAAAGGCAAACAGGGAGATCATGTTAATGGTGTAGCCGAGATAGAAGATCGCGATCACGGCAAACAGGAAAGACACCGGGATGCCCATGGCAGTGATCAGGGCAACCCGAAAATTCAGGAACAGGTACAGCGACAGCAGCACCAGGAACAGGCCGACCAGCCCCGAGGACTTCACCGTGTTGAGGCGCGTCTTCACGTAGGCCGAGAGGTCGTTGAACATGCCGATCTCGATGGTGGGGGGCAACTCCGTGCGCAACTGATCGGCAAACTCGCGCACGGCATCGGCCACCGTGGTGGTCGAGGCATCGGATGTCTTGGTCACCGTCAGGTTGACGGCAGGGCGACCATTGAAGCGGCCAATGGTCACGGCCTCCTCCAGTCGCAGCTCGATGTTGGCGATCTCGCCAAGCAGCAACTGGCCACCACGCTCGTTGCTGCGCACCGCAATCTTGCCGATGTCTTCCGGGTCGGGTGCCACGCCCTTGCCGCGCAGCAGGATATCGCCCTCGCTGGCCTTCAGGGAGCCGCCTGGCAAATCACGCAGGTTACCGCGAATGGCGCTCAAAACCTGCCCCAGGGAGACGGAGTGCGCAGCCAGCTTGAATGGATCCACCTCGACCCACAGCTCCCACTCGCGGTAACCGGCGATACCGACACTGGCGACACCCGGAATCTTTGCCATGCGCTGCTTGATCTCGTCGGCACGGTCATACAGGTAACCGCGCGCGACGTCGCCGTACAGGCTCATGCTGATGACGGGGAAGCGCGCCTTGATACGTACCAGCTCCGGTTCCTCCGCCTCGTCGGGCAGATCCATTATCTGGTCAATCGCGGTCTGCGCATCGCGCATGTACTGGTCAACATTGGTACCGCTCTTCAGCTTGATGATGACGGTACCCAGCCCCTCGTTACTGACCGAGCTCATGACATCGATCTCGGGCATGCCCTCGAACTGTTCTTCAACAGGAATGATGACCTGGCGTTCCACCTCCTCCGGAGAGGCGCCTTCAAACTTGATGGCGATACTGACCGCGTCCAGCTCAAAGGACGGGAACATCTCCTGCGGCATCGAGTTCCATGACAACACGCCAAGGATGATCACGATCAGCAACGACAGGTTGGTGATCAGCGGGTTGTTGATGGAAAAGCGTATCAGGCCCATGTGCAGACAGGATCAGGTGTACGGCGCGAGGCTCAGCGTGCGTCCGGCTCGAGGACCTGCACGCGCTGGCCGTTACTGAGCGCCGAGACATCACGGGACACCACGCGGTCATTCTCGTCCAGGCCCTGCAGCACGACCTGCAGACCGTCGACCCGCTCGCCTGTTATCACGGGGACCTGTTGCAGGCTGTCGCCGTCAAGCCGGAACACGAAGGCCCGGCCTTCATCAAACAGCACGGCGGTTGACGGCACCGCGGTAACACGCCGGCGTTGCTGTAATGGCAGACGTACCCGTGCGACCTGGCCTGGCCGCGCGCTGTCGCCGTCAATACGCACACGCAGGGCATGCGTAAACGTGTCCGGACTGGGATCCATCTGCAGTGCAATCAGCGTGCCCTGTAACGCCATGCCATCGACCTCGACCGTGATGGCCTGGCCCTGCTTGAGTGACTGCGCCACACTGCCACGCACCTCGGCATACAGATCCAGCGAGGCCGCATCGATCAGGTCCACCATGACCTGGCTGGGCGTCACGTAGTCACCGACCTGCGCATTCACCGCGTTCACGGTGCCGGCAAAGGGTGCCGGTAATTGCGTGCGCTCGAGGTTGCGTGCGGCCCGGTTACGGGCAGCCTGTTTGAGCGCGATGCGCGATTCCGCGGTGGCCACGCTTGACTTGAGCCGGGCCACCTCCGACTCCAGCTGGATCAGCTTGATGCGTGTTTCATCCAGCCGCGACTTCGACACCAGTGAATCCTCACCGAGTTTGAGGAGACGATCGAGGTCGTTTTTTTGCAGGGTGTAGTTGTTGCGCGACAGCGCCAGCAGTTCGCGATCGCGCTGGATGTTGCGCTTCTCCTGCGACAGCATGGCCCCGGCCTCGGCCAGCGCATCTTCATAATCACCGGACGCCAGCTGCAGCAGGGGGGCACCCTGCCCGACCGCCTGCCCCGGCTCAACCGGTCGCTCGGAAACCTGCCCGGCCAGCTCGAAATGCAATGCCGCCTTGCGGGCCGGCTGCAGTCTGCCGCTGACGGTCTCGGTGGGCAGCAGATCATGCAAGCCGACCATGGCCACCTGAACCGCGGGCACGATGGATTCTTCCAGCTCGGGCTCGCTGTCCGGCGCGGTCAGGACAAGCAGGATGACTACCCCGACAAGGCCGGCAATGACGCCTATTTGTCTACGTGATTTGATAGATAACACACTGATATTAAAATATTTGAAGTTACGGCCATTCTATGCGATTTTACCTCGCGCCCGCCAGCGACCCGCTGCCCGGAAAATCCGATCCTGTACCCTGACAATGATTACCGGCCTGACGATACCCAGCCCCTGTGACAGCCCGTGGAAACCAGCGGCATGCTAATCCGTCAGCGCCTGCAACCGGTCGCGATCGCCTCACTGCTGATACTCGGCACAGCATCGGCAAACGCGGGCCCATGGCAGTGCCAGGACAGTGCAGACGGATCCTGGGACTGCACCAGCACACTGACACCGGCCGGGCAACCCGCTATGGCGCCAGCCATACCGGCTATCGATCCCGCCAGGGCTGATGACAGTGTTGACACGGACACTGATCCGGCAGCCGCCACACCAGTCACGACCGAACCCACGACACCGCAGGCACAAGACGCACTACCCCCGGAACAACCCTTGGCACAACCCGCCCCTGGACACGGCAGCGTCCCGGCAACCGCTGCACCGCTGTTTCCGACAACGACATCCCCGGGCAGTTCACCCGCGGCCACCCCGGGCGCAGAACCGCTGGAGGAATCTTCCAGCACTCCAATAGCCCCGGAACCGGCCGCGGAACCGGCCGCAGCCGTCACGCCGACCGGGGAATCACCAGCGGACGGGGAAACCGGGCAGCCGGTAGCGGATACAACAACCGGGACATCGCAAGATGACGGGGAGATCGAGCAGCCGGTCATTGAACAAACTTCGGCAGAACCCGCCCGGGAAACGACCCCGGACACACCCACGCCCGGGGCCAGCGTTGCGGCCACCACAGGGGAAGATGCCGGGCCTGTTACAGACATCACAGACATCGTCGAACCCGGTGGCGCGACGTCGACACTGGGCACGATCACGGGTATCGCCGACGAACGACTCGACGAGGCACTGGCCTACTCGCGCTGGGTACAGTGTCCGCAAATCGATTACCGTCGCGTCGAGGCACCCGCGGGTCCTTCGGGCACCGTCGAACTGCAGGCCGACAACGCGCAGGCACGCGACAACAATATCTTCATACTGGAAGGCAATGCCGTTGCCGAGATGGACTGGCAGCGCCTGGAAGCGGACCGCATGACGTATAACCAGGAAGAAGGCCGTATCGATGCCGACGGAAACCTGGTTTATACCTCACCCGAGCTGCTGGTCGATGGCGCGCGCGGCACGCTCTACCCGGACACCGGTATCGGCGATGTAGAAGACGCCCGCTACGCCCTGCCGGACCAGCACGCGCGCGGGGTGGCCTCGTCCCTGGAACTCGAGGGTCGCGACTGGCAGCACCTGCGCGATGTGTCGTATACCACCTGTTCCATAGAGAGCACCGACTGGGAGATCTTCGCGAAAAAGGTCGACCTTGACCAGGAATCCGGTAGCGGCACGGCACGCCATGCGAAGGTCGAACTCAAGGGAGTTCCGGTGCTGTATTCCCCCTACCTGAGCTTCCCGCTGGATGATCGCCGCAAGTCGGGGTTCCTGGTACCGAAATTCGGCATCACAGACGAGACCGGTTTCGATGTCAGCATACCGTGGTACTGGAATATCGCGCCGCACCGTGACGCCACCATCGTACCGCGCATCATGACCGATCGCGGTGTGATGCTGGGCGGCGAGTTTCGCTACAAGAACGAGAACAACAAGGGCAGCGTGAGCGGCGAGTACCTGCCCTCGGACAGGAAGTTCAATGATGAAGACCGTTACCTGGTCGGCTTCCAGCACAAGGGCAACCCGTGGCCGCGACTCAAGACGTCCGTCAAGGCCAGCGAGGTCTCGGATGATTTCTACTTTGATGACTTCGGCAAGAACCTGGTGCAGACCAGCCAGACCAACCTGGAACGCACCGCAAAGGCAGACTATTTCGGACGCGGCTGGGACCTCGGTGTCATGGTGCAGAACTACCAGACCATCGACCCGACCATCAAATCAAAGAACAGGCCGTATGAGCAACTGCCAAGGGTTGTGCTCAACGTCGAACCGGCCAGCCGCTACCTCGGCATGAAGTTCGACGCCAACGCCGAACTGAACAACTTCAGGCACAGCGGCGACGTACTGGTCGAGGGCGCACGCTTTGATATACAACCGACACTGAGCCTGCCGGTCAACCGGCCCGGCTGGTATGTCGACCCGTCCGTGGCGGTACGCTATACCGCCTACAACCTCACCGACAACATTCAGAGTGATAACGACAATCCCGCGCGAACCACGCCCATCGTCAGCCTCGACGCCGGCAGTTTCTTCGAACGCAGCAGCCGCTGGGGTAACACGGACTTTGTACAGACACTGGAGCCACGCCTGTTCTACCTGTATGTCCCGGAAGTCGACCAGGATGAAATCCCGATCTTCGACACCAGTGATTACGACTTCAACTACTGGACACTGTTCCGTGAGAACCGTTTCAGCGGGCCGGACCGCATGGGCGATGCCAACCAGCTGGCGGTGGCGCTGACATCGCGGCTACTCAACCCGGCGAGCGGCGTGGAGCAGCTCAGTATCAGCGTGGGCTCGCTGCTGTACTTTCGCGATCGCGAGGTCACCCTGCCAGGTGAACAGGTGGAGACAGACAGTACATCGAACATCATTGGCGAGCTGACCCTGGGCCTGACACACAACTGGCGCGCCAGGGCCGAGACACAGTGGAACCCGCATGCCTCGCAGACAGAACGCAACAGCTTGCACCTGCAGTACCGCAAGGGGTCACGGCAGCTGGTCAACCTCGCCTACCGCTATCGCCGGGGTATCCAGGAGCAAACGGACATCTCCGCACTGTGGCCACTGGGCAATTCCTGGCACCTGGTGGGCCGCTGGTATTACTCGCTGCTCGACAACGAGACACTCGAGGCAATGGGTGGCCTTGGTTACGAGAGCTGCTGCTGGTCCGTACAGCTGGTCGGTCGCAGCTTCATCAAGAACCGCAACGAGAGAAACAACGCCATCTTCATGCAGGTCGAACTGAAAGGCTTGGGCCGGCTGGTGAACACCGTCGATAAGGCACTGGAACGTGGTATCCTTGGCTACGATTCACTTTAACTACCCCTGAAAGAGTTTCCGATGAAGTATTTTTCCGCACTGTCCGGCCTGTGCCTGCTGTTCTCCGTTTCCGCTGTAACCGCCGTTGATGAAGCCCCTGTCGAAGCCCCGCTGACTGAAGAGGCACGTCTGCAAGAACCCGCGGCCCGTCCGCAATACCCGCTCAACAGTATTGTGGCCATCGCCAACGAAGACATCATCCTTGCCAGCGAACTGGAGCGCGCCACGCAGCAGATCACCCGGCAGCTGAATGATAAAGGCACGCCCATACCGGACCAGGCAACCCTGAGCAGGGAGGTGCTGAACAAGCTGGTGATAGAATCACTGCAACTGCAACTCGCCACCACAAACGGCATCACGATTGAAGACAGCGTTCTCAACGAGGAGATCAAGGGGCTCGCCGAGAAGAACGGCGTCAGCCTGACCGAGTTTCGCGACATCCTGGAACGTGACGGCTACAGTTACCAACAGTTCCGCAACGACCTGCGCCGCCAGATGACCATCATGCAGGTACGCAGGCAGATGGTTGCCAGCCGTATAAAGGTCAACGACCAGGAGATCGACAACCTGCTCGCGACACTCAAGGCCAGCGGCCAGGGCGATGTCGAATTCCGCCTTGGACACATACTGATTGCCATCCCTGAGGCCGCCAGCCCCGAGGAAGTTCGGGCTGCCGAGGCACGCGCCAACTCGACTCTCGGTCGCCTGCGCGGCGGTGCCGACTTTGCCGAAGTAGCCCTGGTTACATCCGACAGCCAGACAGCCCTGGAAGGCGGCGATCTCGGCTGGCTCAACCTGGGCCAGTTGCCCAGCATGTTTATCGATACCGTCAAGACCATGCAGGTGGGTGACATCTCTGACCCGATCCGCAGCTCTGGCAGTTTCCACATCATCAAGCTGATGGACAAGCGCGGCGACGAACGCCACTTTGTCGAACAGACCAGGGCGAGTCACATCCTGATCAAACCGGATGAACTCCACTCCGATGCCGATGTGCAGGCGCGCATTCGGCAACTGGAGATTCGCCTGCGTGGCGGTGAGGATTTCGCCACCATTGCACTCGCCAACTCGCAGGATACCCTGTCTGCAGCACGCGGCGGCGATCTCGGCTGGCTCAACCAGGGCGACACGGTAGCCGAGTTTGAGGAGGCCATGAACAGGCTTGCACCCGGCGAACTCAGCACACCGGTGAAAACTGAATTCGGCTGGCACCTTATCGAGGTACAGGAGCGCCGCACCCATGACAGCACCGAGGAATATGAACGTGCCAAGGTGCAAAAACTGTTACGCGCACGTAAATACGATGAAGAGTTGATTCTCTGGATGCGACGCCTGCGTGATGAGTCGTATGTGGAGTATCGCATCGACATGCCCTGAACAGGGCAATCCTGCTTCATGAGCCGCACGGCGTGACCACCCGTCTACCCCGAATTGCCCTGACCGCCGGCGAACCTGCCGGTATCGGCCCGGACCTGTGCCTGCTGCTTGCCGGGCAGCAACGCGCTGCCGAGGTTATCATCATCGCCGACCCGGATCTGCTGGCCCGGCGGGCTGCGCAGCTTGAACTGCCGTTTCGCTACCGGCTGTTTGACACGGCCGGCACGGCAACAGTCGCGCCCGGTGAATTGTGTATCCTGCCGGTCAGTACCAGGACAACTGTACACAGCGGCACGCTGGACACCGGGAATGCACGTTACGTCCTCGACACACTGGATGCCGCCATCGACGGTTGCCTGTCGGACCGCTTCGATGCACTGGTCACCGCTCCGCTGCACAAGGGTGTCATCAATGATGCCGGCATCCCCTTCAGCGGCCATACCGAATACCTGGCGGCCAGAACCGGAACCCGCGACGTGGTGATGATGCTGGCGACCGAGACATTGCGCGTTGCCCTGGTAACGACCCACCTGCCCCTCGCGCAGGTCAGCGCACACATCACCGCGGACCGCTTGCAGCGGGTCATCCAGGTGTTGCACCGCGACCTGCAGTCGCGCTTTGCAATCAGTCAGCCGTGCATTGGTGTGTGCGGCCTGAATCCGCATGCCGGAGAAGGCGGACACCTCGGCCGCGAGGAGATCGATACCATCATCCCTGCCCTGCAGGCATTGCGCGAACAGAACATAAAGCTTGTCGGCCCGTTGCCGGCGGACACCATCTTCAATTCAAGCGAGGCAGCCGACTGCGACGTCATCCTCGCGATGTACCACGACCAGGGGCTGCCGGTACTGAAATACAGCGGCTTTGGCGAGGCCGTGAACATTACCCTGGGCCTGCCGCTTGTTCGTACCTCGGTTGATCACGGTACGGCGCTGGACCTCGCCGGGACCGGCAACATACATACCGGCAGCCTGCAGATGGCCATCGACTCGGCCATCAGGCAATGCAGCAGGCGCGCGTGACCAGCACAACAGCTACGCAATCACTGTCTAGAACCATTTCTTATGCCTGAACCACAGTACCTGGGCGAGCACAACAACGCCAAGAAACAGCAGGAACAACAGAAATGCCCAGGGGTTTTCCGAGCCCGGGATTCCACCCACGTTAATACCCAGTAGCCCGGTCAGGAAACCCAGCGGCAGAAAGATCGCGGCAACCACCGACAGCACGTACATGCGGGTGTTCATCTGGTCCGAGAGCCTGCTGAGCAGTTCTTCCTGGGTGACGGCAGCCCGCTCGCGCACTGCATCGAGGTCCTCAATATGGCGGATGAGCCGGTCACTCACCTCCCTGAGCCTCAGTCGGCTGTCATCATCGAGCCAGGCAATCTTTTCGATAATCAGCTTGGCAAAGGCATCGCGCTGCGGTGCAAGATAACGGCGCAGCGCGATCGTCTGTCTGCGCAGGCTTGCCAGGTCGAATCGCAGCGCGGTGTGGCCCTCGTCCAGGACCTGTTCCTCGAGGCCCGCCACCTGGTCTTCACACTGGTCCACGGTATCACTCATGCGCCAGACGATGCGATCGGCGAGGGAAACCAGGAAATCCGGCGTATCAACCGGGCCTTTTCCGGCATCCAGCTGTTCGGCAATATCGCTGACAGACAACAAGACCCGTTTCCTGCTGCTGATGATACGTTCATTGTCCAGCCACAGGCGGACCGAGACCATGTCATCCGGTTCTGCCCCGGGATTCAGATTGATACCACGCAACGCCACCAGCACCCCGTTGCCAATGAGCGTGGCCCTGGGCCGGGTCTCCTCCGTCAACAAGGCAGCGACCACCAGCTCGTCCAGTCCGGCGGAATTCCGCAGCCACTGTCGGGCATCCTCGTCGGAGTAGTCGAAATGCGTCCACAATACGCCCTGTTCCGGCGTCCAGGATGCCAACTCCGCCAGTTCGAGGCGACGACCACCGCCTGTACCGTCGAGCAGGTAGGCGTGCACCAGACCGCTCTCGTTTTCCGTTGTCTCACTCATGACAAGAACTCCGGCAGCAAAGACGGCCGTTAAGCCAGGCGGTTATTCATCAGCCTCGCTGATCGGTCTGCCAAACCAGCGCACCGCCAGTTCTTCCAGAAGGCCGATCCCTTCAACACGCAACAGAAAGTTCTCCGTCCAGTTGAGATACAGCGAGTCATCGCCGGGAATAGCGATACCGATGGGTTCATAGCTGAGCAGCGAAAACACCGAGACGAAGCCCGCATCCGGATACTTTTTCTGCATCGCCAGGCAAATCGGGTAGTCCGTCAGCAGTCCGCCGACCTTGCCGGCCTTGATCATGCGCACCCCGCCATCGAAGTCCTCGACCAGGGTCAGCGTGGCCTTCGGCAACAGCACCTTGACGAATTCTGCACTGGTGGAGCCGCTCAACGCAGCAAGCCGGGTCTCCGGCACATTCAGATTCTCCGCTTCCGAGGCCTTGGCCAGGCGTTCTTCCCTGGTAATGACACACTTGCCGGAAGTCATGTAAGGCCCGACAAAGGCCACCTTCATGTTGCGCTGCGGGTTGACTGTCACATTGGATATCACTACATCAACATCCCCTTCCTCCAGGGCAGACAGCAGTTCGTTGAACGGCATGGTCTTGATAGTCAGTTTCACACCCATCCCGGAGGCCATCAGCCTCGCAAGGTCAACATCAAAACCGACCACCTTGCCATCCTCCTGCTTCTGACTCATTGGCGGCATGTTACCCGAGGTGCCCAGCACCAGCTCACCCCTGTCCTGTATCCGGGAAAGTGCCTTGCCGGCAGTTGCCGTCTGCGCAATTGCCAGGCCGACGACGAGAAAAATCAGGGTAGCGATACGTGAATAAAAACCGGGAAAGCCTGTCATGTCATACTCCTTGAAGAGATCAAATAATGTCTGTTTGACGAACGCAAGAACTATACACCAGCAGTGGCGGTCGTCACGAGGATATCCAGATTCACTTCTACAGGTATATTCGCATCGCTTGAATCGGTGTATTTCATTCCATCCAGACAGGTACCCCCGGTGACCGGCCTGGCCGGGCAGTCACCCTTGAGCTGTTTTCCAGTCTCAAGGGAGACCAAACCGGGAGGCGTTCACTGCATGGCGACACCGGTCACACACGGGGCAGGAAGATAGACAGGCATCGGCAGGCAATGTAATCGAGGGGTCGCGCTGAATCCTGCCATTTCACGCCACACGTCCGGGGACCTGTGATCAGATCCCGCCAGGGAAAATTGCGACTGCCTGCTACGCTGCTACTGCCTGAAAGACATATAAGCCCAGCGCATGAAGGACTTTACAAGACAATCTGAAAACACCCCCCGTTCGGTAGCGCATGACTGGCACTGGATGCAATCAGACTCCGGGACACGCCCCCCTGCATACACGGTTAATTCTTCCGGCATACCCCCGGGGCGCCCGGTCACCCGGTTCACAGGTCTCTTGACAGTACCGCGGGAATATCCTGTCAGCCTGCCCCGGCCACAACGGCCAGCGCATCATCAGGCCGGCTGCAGGCTGTAGCCACGCAGGCGACGGGAAAAATCCTGGAGGACGCCAATACCCGTCTCCTCAGCCTGCTGGCACCACTCCTGCAGTGCCTTGCGCAACATCTCCTGGCTGGTGACCTTGCCGGCCCAGACCGACTGCAGCTGCTGGCGATACTGATAGACAATCCGCAGGTCATTGAAGCGGGCAAGGATCTGCTCCAGCCGTACACCGGCGCGCTCGTTGATCAACGAGGCATCACGTGTCAACAGGCTGCGCGCGCGGCGCAGCGTCCGCTTGCAGGAACTGTCACAGCGCTTGCGTTCCTGGCGCAGTATCGGACGAATGACATCGCGCGCATAACTGGCCATCACGTACATGCGATGCCGCACCACGGCCTGCACGGTATCCAGGTCTACCTGCTGCTTGCCTTCCAGGATCAGTGCCTTTTTGGGCGCAAGCCGCTTGACCTTCGCCAGCCCCAGCAGTTCCAGCAGGCGGATAAGGAGCCAGCCGATATCGAGCTCCCACCACTTGCTGGAAAAACGTGCCGATGCCGGGAAGGCATGGTGATTCGAATGCAGCTCCTCGCCACCGACTATCAGGCCAAGCGGCAGGATATTGCGCGAGGCATCCGCACTCTCGTAATTGCGGTAGCCCCAGTAGTGACCTATACCGTTGATCACGCCGGCCGCCCAGAACGGGATCCACACCATCTGCACCGACCACAGCACCAGGCCGGGCATACCGAACAGCAGCAAATCGAGCAACAGCATGAGCGAGACACCAAGGTACGGAAATTGCGCATAGACACGGCGTTCCAGCCAGTCATCCGGCGTCAGGTGGCCATAGCGTTCGATCGTGCCGCGTCTGCCCGCTTCCTTGCGGTACAGCTCGGAGCCCTGCCACAGGACCGTGTTGATCCCCAGCACCCGGGGGCTGTGCGGGTCCTCCGCGGTTTCACATTTCGCGTGATGCTTGCGATGTATAGCCACCCACTCGCGGGTCACCATGCCGGTTGTCATCCACAACCAGAGGCGGAAGAAATGAGCAATGGCGGGATGCAGCTCCAGCGCACGATGCGCCTGGTGCCGGTGGAGGTAGACAGTAACGCCTGCAATCGTCACCTGGGTCAGTACCAGGCCTGTCAGAATCAGCGCGCCAGTCGACAGCTGCGCGATGCCGCCTGTACCAAGGAAATTCAGGAGGGTGTCAATCATGTTCGGGTCTCGTCTGAAATCATTATTATGTGGCGGACATCTTACCATGGATGCCGGTCATGCCTTTCCGGAAACAGTCAAGCCCCGGCCAGGACGGGTTTCCGCCGTGCCCCGGTTTCTGTAAACAGGCCGCCTTCACAACCGATGTGAGGGAGCTGCGCCGATGGCATGCCCGGTTGACCGCCAGGCCGCAATCAAGTCACCTTACCGGGCTTGCGGTAACATTGAGCGATGCCACTCTTTTTCATGGCAGTCCCGCCGGGGACTGGCGGGTTGCGCCACTTACCCGTCGCGCACGGGTTAATTCCGGTCAAGGAAGATTACAACGACAAAAACCATTATCATCACCGCATGTCAAAATTCAGCCTGTTGATAATCCTGTCGGCCTGCAGTGTCCTCACTCACGCCGAAACATTTCTTGGTGAAATCAGAACGCCCGACCAGCCCGTGGAAACAGCGCCAGCCTCACTGTCCGTGGAGGCCTCCCCGGCACTCGACCTCAATGCCTTTTCAACCATGCAGCAGATCATCCCCGCGCTGGCCGAAAAGCGCGTGGTCTTCATCGGCGAGCGGCACGACCGCTATGACCACCACCTCACCCAGCTGGAGATCATCCGGCGCCTGCATGCACTGAATCCGAAACTGGCCATCGGCATGGAAATGTTTCAGCAGCCATCACAGCAGCCCCTGGATGAATACGTGGCGGGCAATAGCGACGAACACACCATGCTGCGCGCCACCGGGTACTACCAGCGCTGGCGCATGGATTACCGGCTGTATGCACCGATACTGCGTTATGCCCGTGAGCACGGACTGGCGCTCATTGCCTTGAATGTCCCGTCCGAGGTAACACACAGTGTTGCACACGCCGGCCTGGATGGCCTGAGCACCGAGGACCGCCGGAAAATCCCCGCCGACATGGCACCGGCCGATGACGCCTATCGCCAGCGTATAAAAAGGGTATACGACAGCCACCCCAGGGAAGCAGGGCATGACAACTTCGAGCACTTCCTCGAGGCCCAACTGCTGTGGGATGAAAGCATGGCCGAACGTGCCGCTGCCTTTCTCGAGGAACACCCGGATCACCAGCTGGTTGTCCTCGCAGGCAACCAGCACATCGCCTGGGGCAGCGCCATCCCGCAACGCCTGCAACGGCGTGTACCCGTGACAACAGCCAGCATCCTCAACAGCTGGGACGGCCCGGTAAAACCGGGACTTGCCGACTACCTGCTGATGCCGGAAAAGCAGACCCTGCCACCCAGCGGAAAACTGGGCGTGGTGCTGAAAGACGAAAATGGCGCGACTACCATTTCCGTCGTCTTCAGCAAGGGGGCCTGCGCTGACGCGGGTGTTCAGGCCGGAGAACAGATCACCGGCATCGACAACACGGCCATCAACAGCCTCACCGACCTGCGACTGGCGCTGTGGGACAAGCAGCCCGGTGACACCATCAAGCTGGATACCGTGCGCAAACGCCTGCTGTTGCCGGACAGCAAACAGAGCTACGACATCATGCTGCATTAACATGCAACAACAGCGAGGATTCATCATCGGGCTGATCGGGCTG
>CAJQNP010000094.1 GCA_905479705.1 uncultured Gammaproteobacteria bacterium | reverse complement strand
ACACCGGCATGCAGATCGGCATAGACACCTTTCGTGACAGCGCCACCTGCACCCGGTTGCCACGGCTCCTGCTGATGCCTTTCATCGGGACGACTAGCGATTACGCCATTACCCGCAAGCGCCGGAGCGAACGCGATGAATCCTGAAAAACGACAGCGTCTTGTTGCGCTGTCCATCCTGCTGGGCGGTGTCGCGGCTGCCATCATCTGGCGTGACAGGATATCCGTTGATGCACTCACCGGCTGGGTGGCTCAACTGGGCTGGCTGGCTCCACTGGTGTTTGTGCTGGTCTACGCGGTTTCCGCTGTCTTCCTCTTGCCCGGCCTGTTGCTCACGTTTGCCGGCGGCGTACTGTTCGGGCCGTTATATGGCTCAGTCTATAACCTGACCGGTGCCACGCTGGGCGCGACACTGGCCTTTCTGACCGCGCGCTACATTGCACACGACTGGGTGGCAGAACATAGCGGAAAACGAGCCGGACGGCTGATCGCGGGCGTTGAAAGGGAGGGCTGGCGTTTTGTCGCATTAACACGCCTGGTACCGGTGTTACCGTTCAACCTGCTCAACTACGCGCTGGGCCTGACCAACATTCGGCTTACACATTACATCATCACGTCGTTTATCTTCATGATACCGAGTTGCGCCGCCTATACCTACCTGGCTTATGCCGGGCGCGAGGTCGCCGGTGGCGGTGAGGACGTGATCAAGAAGGTCCTGCTGGCCATTGCTGTCATCGCCAGCGTCGCCTTTGGGTCAAGGATTCTGATGCGTATCCGCCAGAACAGGACGAATGCACAATGACGAAAAGGCAGGACCTGATTGTCATTGGTGGCGGCCCGGGTGGACTGGTGGTTGCCAGCGTCGCGGCCCAGCTTGGCCTGCGGGTGACGCTCATTGAGAAATCAGACCGGCTTGGCGGTGACTGCCTGCACTCCGGTTGCGTCCCCAGCAAGACCCTTATCCATGCAGCGCGGATCGCACATAGCGCACGCCAGGGTGCCGAGTCGGGTTTACTCGCGAGCATGCCCGGGATCGTCTTTGACAAGGCGATTGATGAGGTGCACAGGGTCATCGATCAAATTCAGGCGGTCGACGACCCGGAGCGGTTTCGCGGTTACGGCTGTGACGTGATATTCGGCGCGGCACGGTTTACCGGCCCGCATGAAATTTCGGTGGGCGAACAAACCCTGCGCGGCCGGCGCTTCGTCATCGCCACCGGTTCACGCCCGGCCATCCCGCCGATACCGCTGCTGGAGCAAACCGGTTTTGAGACCAACGAGACCATCTTCAGACGGCGGGATCTGCCCGGGCAGCTTGCCGTGATCGGTGGTGGCCCGATCGGCGTGGAACTCTCGCAGGCGTTCTCACGACTGGGCAGCCAGGTAACGCTCATCGAGGCCGCCGACAGGTTGCTCATCAACGAGGATGAACAGACCTCGAAACTGATCGAGAGCGCGCTTGCCGGCGAGGGCATCAACATTATCACCGCGGCCCAGGTTGGCGGTGTCCGGCGCGAGGGTGACTACCGCCAGGTTGCGCTGGCTGACGGACGTACCGTGGAATGCAACCGCATCCTGGTCGCCACCGGACGCCGCCCGGCAGTACACGGACTCGGTCTTGAAGAGGCAGGCGTGACGTTCAGCAAGCGCGGCATCGAGGTAGACCGGCGCCTGCGCACGTCGCAGAAACACATCTATGCCGTCGGCGATGTCTGCGGCCCGTATCAATTCACCCACATGGCGGAATACCAGGCCGGCATCGCACTGGCCAATATTGTGTTCCGGTCACCGAAAAAGACGGATTACCGCGTTGTCCCGCGGGTTGTATACACCGACCCGGAAGTGGCCTCGGTCGGCATGACGCTAGCGGAAGCGGATGCCGCGGGTATAAAATATGATATAGCCGAGTTCCCGCTGGCTGAGGTTGACCGCGCGATAACCGCGGGACACAGCAACGGCAGGGCGCGGCTGTTGATCAGCAAGGGACGCCTGCTGGGGGCCAGTATCGTCGCACCGCATGCCGGTGAGCTGATTCACGAACTTGCGCTGGCGATGCAGGTCAAAGCAACCATCAAGGACATTTCCGCAACCGTACATGCCTATCCGACCTATGCACAGATTCATCGCCGTACCGTCAACAAGCACTATGCCCACTTGCTGCAATCGAAAAAGGTACGCAGCCTGGTCTGGCTGCTGAACCGCCTGCTCCCGTAACAACGCACCGCCTGTCTGCACATCATGCACGCGACCCTGCCATTACTTGCCAATTCCGATTTCCCGCCAATTCGACGTGCCGGCCTGGACACGCTGCAGGTCAACCTCGGCTACAAGTGCAACCAGTCATGTCTGCATTGTCATGTCAATGCCGGGCCGAAACGCACGGAGATGATGAGCAGGCATACCATCGATGAGTTACTCGCCTTTACCGACAATTCCACGGTCAGGACACTGGACCTGACGGGCGGCGCCCCCGAACTCAACGCGCATTTCACCTACCTGGTCGCTGCCGCACGGGAACGCCAGCTGGACATCATCGATCGCTGCAATCTGACGGTACTGCTGGAACCCGGCCAGCAGGACACGGCCCGGTTCCTGGCTGACAACAGGGTCAGAATCGTCGCGTCCTTGCCCTGTTATCTGAAGGACAATGTGGACAGGCAGCGCGGTGACGGCACCTTCAAAAGCAGTATCGAGGCGTTGCACCTGCTGAATTCACTGGGCTACGGGCAAACCGGCAGCGGGCTGCAGCTTGACCTTGTATACAACCCGCAGGGCCCGGTCCTGCCGCCATCACAGCAAGCACTGGAACGGGACTACAAGCGACACCTGCAGGACCAGTACAACGTCATCTTCAACCAGTTGCTCACCCTGACCAATATGCCGATCAAGCGCTTCGGCAGCACACTGGTCAGCCATGGCCAGTTTGATGATTACATGGCGCTGCTGAAGTCGTCACACCAGGATGGCAATACCACCTCTGTCATGTGTCGTTCCCTGATCAGCGTTGACTGGCAGGGTTACCTGTACGACTGTGACTTTAACCAGATGCTCAACCTGCCCAT
>CAJQNP010000093.1 GCA_905479705.1 uncultured Gammaproteobacteria bacterium | reverse complement strand
CGCCATCGAGACCGGGAGCTTCCAGCTGTGTACTCAGCCCGTTATTAATCTCGCTGCAAACTCGCGCATACTGCCACACTAGGAAGTATTGCTGAGAATTCCCGATGCATCAGGGAACCCAATGACGGCCAGCATGTTCATGCCTGTCGCAGAGCGGATGGGGCTTGCGACAGAAATTGATCAACTTGCCATTGGCAAGCTTCTGAACCACATGCAAACAGGAAGCAACCAGGACGTTCTGTATACTATCAACCTGTCATCCTGTTCGTTACACAACCCCGTCTTCATTCAATGGCTCTGCAGCACACTGCAGGCAGCGCTTGCGTGTGCCGCCCGCCTGCTCATTGAGTTCCCTGAATTTGCCGCACAGATCAACATCCAGAACACGCGCAATCTGGTAGAGCGGCTGGGTTCGCTTGGTTGCCAATGTGGCCTGGACCACTTTGGCAGGAGCTTCTACTCCTTCGGCTACCTGCGCAACATGAAACTGCACTACCTGAAGATCGATAGCAGTTACATACGTCATATCGACCGCGAGGAAGATCACCAGTTTCTGCTTCGAGCACTCACCGACACGGCACACAGCGTCGATATCGCTGTCATAGCACAATCCGTGGATACACCGGAGGAACGCACCCGGCTCGAGTCCATGCATCTCGATGGCATCCAGGGGTTTCTCACAGGAAAACCCCGTCCCATGACGGCCGACCAGCAGAATTCCCGGCTCACTCCCCGTTCCGGGTGCGGCTAAACCCCTGCGCCCGGGTGCCGATAGCAGTCAGGTACATACGATTCAGGGATTTGAAGACATGCCTGCGCATTCAGACACAAACACGCCCATCCTGGTAGCCAGCTGCAACAGCGGCCTTGCCAAACGGATTGCCAGCGTGCTCAACGAGGCATTCACGGTCGCCGTTTCCAGCAACACCGGTGCGATCCAGAAACACCTCGATGACCTGAAACCGCAACTCCTCATGCTTGACCCCGAATTGTTCAATGACAACATCCGGGATACCATCTCAAATACCCTTTCACGCCACCCGCATATTCGCGTCATCGTCCTCGAGGATGAGCAGAACAACCCGGTCGATCAGCTGACGTTGTTCAAATCCGGTGTACACGGTTTCCTGTCACATACCATTTCAACCGATCTGCTGTTCAAGGCAGCGCATGCCGTGTGTAGCGGTGAAGTCTGGGTACCACGGCAACTGATTGCCAGCCTGGTCGGGGAACTCGCGCGCGATACCAGTGCCAACACGCACACACTGAAGTTTGCCGGCAACAGTTCGATTAAGCACCTGACTCCGCGTGAAATGCAGGTTGCCGAAATGGTCCATCTCGGCGGTAACAACAAGACCATTGCACGCGAGCTCGATATCTCCGAACGCACTGTCAAGGCCCACCTGAGCGCCATCTTCCGCAAGCTCGATATAGAAAACCGTCTGCACCTGGCACTGTATTTCAGCCAGCTCAAGTAGTCACAGCAATCCCGTCTTGTCCGCGCAGATTCGTCTGTGCGGTAAATCGCTTTATTTCAGGCATTACTGGCTATAGGATGTCAGCCGTGATGCATGACTCAATCCTGTTCTCGATCTTCCTGATCTTTACCGGCGCAGCACTGCTCGCCGCCATGGCGCTGTATGCCCGGCAGCCATTGCTGCTTGCCTACATCCTGCTCGGCGGACTGGCCGGCCCCTGGGGGCTCAAACTCGTCAACGATCCAAAGGTCATTCAGGAAATCGGACACATCGGCATCATCTTCCTGCTATTCCTGCTGGGACTGAACCTGCAACCGGCACAACTGGTGCGCATGTTGCGTGAAGCCATCATGGTCACTGTCCTCAGCTCGCTGTTTTTTTGTGTAGCGGGCATCCTGGTCGCCCTGGCATTTGGCTACAGCGTCTTTGAAAGCGTCATCATCGGCTCTGCCATGATGTTCTCCAGCACGATTCTGGGCCTGAAGCTGTTACCGACCACGGCCCTGCACCACCGCCATGTTGGCCAGGTGATGATCAGTATCCTGCTGCTCCAGGATATTATTGCCATTGGCATCCTGCTGTTTCTCGAGGGCCTGTCGAAGTCCGGCATGGACTGGCAGGCAGTGGGCCTGCTCGGCCTGGCACTGCCCTCGCTGGTGGTTGCTGCACTGCTTGCCGAGCGTTATGTACTGCAACCGCTGATGCGACGCTTCGACACCATCCAGGAGTACATTTTTCTCACCGCCATCGGCTGGTGCCTTGGCATCGCGCAGCTCGCTGACATCATGGGGCTGTCTTATGAAATTGGCGCCTTCATTGCCGGGGTCTCACTTGCCACGAACCCCATCGCGCTGTTCATTGCGGAGAGTTTCAAGCCCCTGAGGGACTTCTTCCTGATCATGTTTTTCTTCGCCCTCGGTGCTAGCTTTAACATTACAATTCTTCCGGATGTCATTATTCCTGCAGTAATTATTGCCTCGCTAATGCTGCTGTTCAAACCGGTCATCTTTTCCCGGTTGTTGCGCCAGTCCGGTGAGACCGGCTCACTGCCTAACGAGGCCGGGGTGCGTCTCGGTCAAGTCAGCGAATTCTCCCTGATGATCGCCGTGCTGGCACTCAACGCGGGGGCCATCGGTTCACAGGCCTCCTACCTGATCCAGGCGACCACACTGCTGACGTTCATTGCCTCGTCATACATCATCATGCTGAATTACCCGACACCCATCGCCGTCAGCGACCGCTTGCGAAAGGACTGATTCGCCCGCACCTCCCCGGTCGATATTGTGTACAATTGCCGAATCGTTGATAACTAAAGCAACAAGACTCTGGAGCTAGGGATACGTGGCAAACCCGCAGCATGCCAAGACACCCAAACTGAATGCCCTGTTAATTGGCAAGCGCACTGTCCCCAGCGGTTGCAGGGTTCTGAACGTCAGCCAGCAGGGCATGTCGTTGCAATGCGACCCGGATGGCCGCCTGTTAACCTTCAGCAGCGGCGATGCAGTCGATATCTTCCTGTCGGTCCAGCACGCCAACGGCCACAATAAATTCACCATTCCAGCCATTGTCAGCCACGTTGACGAGAGCCTGGTTGATGTCGTATTTCATTGCACCGACACCGAACTGGCCGGCCTGATCGAGTCCTACCGTACCAGCGAATCACATGACCTCGAGGCAACGATCGACCACAGACTGGTGAGCAAGACCGGCGTCCAGGCCAAACCGGTCGCGGTCAGTGAGGCATTAAACGAACGGCAAGCAACTGGCGGCACCACCACTCGAGGCAAGCCGTCCTTCTATAGCGGGTTGCTGGCCCTGTTTATTACAAGCCTTGTGTTGCTCGGTGCCTATTACTACGTATCCAGTATCAACAAGCGCCTCAGCAGCCTGGAGTCGATTAGCCGCACACACACGGAAGAACTCTCGGACGTGCAGTCCCAGGTGTTCAGCAGCCGCCTGCAAGACGGCCGTTATGCCTCGCTTAATGCCCGCATGAAGGCATTGACCGACGCCTTCCAGTCATTCGAGAAACGTGTATCAACGGTAATGCTGCAAGGCCTGCCAGCCGGGACACCGGGAGAACCGGCGGCTGTCGATGATGCAGTGCTTGTCGCTTCCCCCGAAATACCTGTCGAGTCACCGACCAGCGAACCGGCCATGCCTGAACCCGCCCCCGTTGCAAAGGCAAAAGCACCACCGAAACCAGTCACAGCACCGGCGCCCACACCACGGAAAGCAGCCGCGACAGAGGAGAAACCGGCAAGTGCAAGCAGCGTCGAGGCAAGCAAGCCCTCTCTGCAGAAGTACCCGGCGATCGAGGTCGAACCAACACCGCTGCCTGCCGTCACAGAACCCACACTCGCAATGACCAAATCTGCCGTGAAAGAAATCCTGGTTGACCAGGCAACCACGCAAGTTGAGCCTGCAACCGTTGCGAAAACCGACACCAGAACAGCAGCACCTGTGCCAACGGTAAAGCAAGAGTTAACTGCCGGCAAACCTGACACGCCAACTAAAGCAGCACCGCCTGCAGGCACACCGCAACCGCAAGCAAAAACGGCCACGGACACCGGGCCATCAGCAACAGCCGCCAGCAAGGTCACCACAACCACGGCACCGGGTGGTCCATGGATCATCAATCTCATGTCATCACCCAGCAAGGCTTACGTGGAAAAAATGCACGCAACAGCCAGCGCCAGCGGCATTGACACCGTTATCGCCAGCGCCGAGGTCAAGGGTAAGCAATACTGGCGCCTGCAGATACCCGGCTTCGATTCCATGTCTGCCGCCAAACGTGCCGCAGAGCCCGTCAAGAAGAGCCTGAAGATACAAGACGTCTGGATCTTCAAGCGCAAGCGCTAGCATTCAGATATCCCGCGAACAAAATATCTGTTAACTACCGACCTGCCCTGATTGATAGCGGGCATCATCGGTGGCGTCTTTCCGGGGTATTCCACCAGCCAGGTCGGTATCGTACATAACGCCCTGTACCTGGCGCGGGTCAGTCTTTCCTGAAGCGCAAATACCCTCACGGCCGCAGCCGCTGGATCACCTGGATCATTCAGGCACCTGTACCGAACGGCCTTGTCGTCGCCTTGCGGGGGCTGCGGGAGGCCTGGTCGCCAGGCCCCTCACCCCTTCGGGGTCAACGCCTGCGGCGTTGCTGTCTCGCCACGCCAGCGTGACTCGGCTCGAACCCGGGGTTCTCATCCCCTGTTCAAGAGATATAAACAAGAGAGCCCGCATCAAGCGGGCTCTCTTGTTTATGGCGTCCCCAAGGGGATTCGAACCCCTGTTACCGCCGTGAAAGGGCGGTGTCCTAGGCCGACTAGACGATGGGGACAGG
>CAJQNP010000092.1 GCA_905479705.1 uncultured Gammaproteobacteria bacterium | reverse complement strand
ACACGCTCGCGGGTCACGCCAATCTCCTTGCCGACCTCTTCCAGTGTCGACACCGCGTGGCCATGCAGACCGAAGCGGCGTTCAACCACGGCACGCTGCTTCTCGGAGAGCTGCGCCAGGCAGTCCTCGATATTTGAATGCACGCCCTCTTCCTGCAGGGTATCTGTCGGATCCGGGACGTTGTTGTCGGGGATGGTATCCAGCAGGGTCTTGCCGGAATCGCTCATGACACTGCTGTCTGTCGAGGCGATACGTTCGTTCAGGCCCAGCATGCGTTCGACGTCGCCGATGGGTTTATTCAGCAGTTCGGCGATCTCTTCAGCGGTCGGCTCGTGGTCAAGCTCCTGGGCCAGGCTGCGCGCGGCGCGCAGGTAGACATTGATCTCCTTGACGACATGAATCGGCAGGCGAATGGTACGCGTCTGGTTCATGATGGCGCGCTCGATGGTTTGCCTGATCCACCAGGTGCCGTAGGTCGAGAAGCGGAAGCCGCGTTCCGGGTCAAACTTTTCAACGGCGCGGATCAGGCCCAGGTTGCCTTCCTCGATCAGGTCCAGAAACGCCAGGCCGCGGTTCATGTAGCGCCGGGCAATCTTCACCACCAGGCGCAGGTTACTTTCTATCATGCGCTTGCGCGCGGCCTCATCACCCTGTTGCGCCAGTCGCGAAAACTTGACCTCTTCCTCCGCGGTCAGCAGCGGCGAGGCACCGATCTCGTTCAGGTAGAGGCGGGTCGGGTCGTGACTGCTGGTATCGGATTTAGGTTTGTATTGATGGGAGGTTGATATTTTAGGCTCAGCGGGGTCGCTGACCGCTGCGTGTTGCTGCTTCGCAGGCCGGCCATTGGAGTTTTTTTTACTGCCGTCGGAGTCCTTGCGTTTTACCACTGGCATCCCCGCCACGAACCGACCGCGCCGGTTTAGCCATGCGCGAACCAGCACTTAGTCAGTCACAATCACTGCTTCGGCAGGTACCTCAGTGGATCGGTCGGCTTGCCATTCTTGCGAATTTCAAAATACAGCTCGTTCCGATTGGTACCACTGCTGCCCATCTTGGCAATCATCTGCCCTGCCGCAACATGCTCGCCTTCCTTCACGAGTAACTTGTTGTTATGCCCGTAGGCACTGAGCAAATTCTCGTTATGTTTCACGATAATAAGCCTGCCATAGCCAACAAGTCCACTCCCGGCATAAACGACCTTGCCATTGGCGGCCGCTTTTACCGGCTGATCCTCGTGCCCGCCTATGTCGATACCGCGTTTTCCGGTGCCTGAGGGCTGAAAAGGGGTCAGCACACGCCCCCGGGTCGGCCACACCCACTTGCCGTCATAGGACAGGGCTTTTTTACCCGTCGGGGCCGGGACCGCCGCCGTGGCGGCCTTCTGCGTGGTGGTCGTCGCTGCAGGTGACGCGGTCTTTGGCGGCGCGGGCTTGCTGGCTGGCGCAGTCGCCGCCGGTGCCGCGACCGGGGCCGCCTTCACGGCTGCCGGTTGTTGCAGGGCAACCGTTTTCGCGGCCTGCTGTTGACTGCCCGGCTTGACGTGCAGTCGCTGCCCCTTGTAGATAGTGTACGGCGAACGAATGCCATTGATGCTGGCAAGGTCACGGTAGCTCAGGCCATAGCGCCAGGCAATCGAGTAGAGGGTGTCACCGGCCTGCACCACGTGGTAGTCGGATCCGCCCGGTGCCGGCGCCGTTTTCTGCGACCCTGAGTAAGTCTTGCTGCTGCCCTGTTTCTGGTTATTGCGCGAATCGATCGGTGCCTTGGCCGTCGACGAGGCACAAGCGTGCAGCACGACCGCAAGCACAGCAACAAGAATTACCCGGGTGTAAGAATTCATCAGTTGCGAAAATACAAAAACGCAATCACTGCTGCAACAACGACTGCCCAGCCAATGCGTTCAACATACATGCGTAGCTTGGCTTCCATGGTCGGTCCGCCCCAGGCCATCAACGCGGCAACCAGGAAGAAACGTCCACCGCGCCCGAGTATGGAACCAATAATGAACACCGGCAGGCTCATCGCCAGCGTGCCGGCCGCGATGGTAAAGACCTTGTAGGGAATCGGCGAGAACCCGGCCACCAGGATGGCCCAGAAACCCCACTCCTCGAACCACTCGCGCGCCACCAGGTATTTGCTCCAGTAGTGGCTCTCCTGTAACCAGGGCTGTATCAGATCAAACGCGTAATAACCGATCAGGTAACCCAGCAGGCCACCGAGTACCGAGGCCAGCGTTGTCAGCGCGGCGTAACGCCATGCCCTGCCCGGCTGTGCCATGCTCATCGGTGCCAGCATGACATCCGGCGGAATCGGAAAGAACGAGGACTCGGCAAAACTCAGGCCGGAGAGATACCAGGCCGCGTGGCGATGGCGTGCCCACTGCATGCACCTGTCATATAGGCTGGTAAACATGTCTACACCTGTCCGGTTAAAAGCGGTACAAAGATCACGGAATCGAGTTGTTCCTGTTCATAGCTGTCCCCGTTGCGCGTCACCAGCGTCAGGGTCTGGCGGTCACGTCCGCCCACCGGGATCACCAGCCTGCCGCCCTTCGGCGACAACTGCTCCAGCAGGGCCTCCGGGATCTTCTCGGTAGCAGCGGTGGTAATAATGGCATCATAGGGTGCAAAGTCGGGCAACCCCTCGGTACCGTCCGAGTAACTGGCGCGGATATTCCTCAGGCCCAGCTTGCGAAAGCGTTGCCGCGCCTGGACGGCCAGCGGTTCAATACGTTCCACGGTGTACACCTTGTCGACCAGCGGCGCCAGGATGGCCGCCTGGTACCCGGAACCGGTGCCGATCTCGAGCACCTTGCTGGGTTTGCCACTGACCACAAGGTTCGTCATGGCAGCAACGACGTAGGGTTGCGAGATGGTCTGGTTGTAGCCAATCGGCAGCGCCGTGTCCTCGTAGGCGCGGCTGGCAAGCGCCTCGTCGACAAACAGGTGCCGCGGGGTATTGCGAATGACGTCGAGCACCGCCTCGTTGCGAATACCCTCTGCGCGCAGTCGCGACACCAGACGGTCGCGAGTACGTTGCGAGGTCATGCCAATTCCGCGATTTGAAGCAATCAAGGGTGTCGTTCCCGTCTCGTGTTTATTCGCTGAGCCAGCTGGCAATGCCATCAATGGCATCGTAGCGGGTCAGGTCAACATCCAGCGGCGTGATCGAGACATGACCCGTGCGCACCGCATGAAAATCCGTACCCGGACCGGCATCCTGTTCCATCCCGGCCGGGCCGACCCAGTAGACCGGGCGACCGCGCGGATCCATTTCCTTGATGACCGGCTCGGACTTGTGACGGTGCCCGAGGCGCGTGGCCTGCATGCCCTGCAACTCGTCCCACGGCACATCAGGCACATTCACATTGAGAATGGTATCCGCCGGCAGGGTACCGCTGGTACAGCGCTTCACCAGTTCCACGGCGACGCGCGCCGCCGTATCGTAATGGGTCGGTCGCTCCGTTACCAGTGACACGGCAATGGCGGGAAAACCGAGGAAGCGACCTTCCATCGCCGCGGCGACCGTGCCGGAATAGAGCACGTCATCACCGAGATTGGCACCGGAGTTGATGCCGGCCACCACCATGTCCGGTTCTATATCCAGCAGCCCGGTGATGGCGAGGTGCACACAATCGGTTGGCGTACCATCCACAAAGGTAAAGCCGTTACTGCCCAGGCGTGCACGAATCGGGGTATCGAGCGTCAGCGAATTACTCGCGCCACTGCGATCGCGGTCCGGTGCCACCACGTGGATGAAGGCAATCTCGCCCAGCGCGGTCGCGAGCGCCTCTATACCCGGCGCCTGGTAGCCATCATCGTTGCTGATCAGAATATTCATGCGTTCCCGTATCGCTGCCCACACACCCGCTGGTTAGTCGTAATGCCGGCGCGCGGACGAAAAAAAGGCCTCATTAATACAGCAGCCATGCCACCCCGGCAAGCCGTGTAGTATAAAGGAACATGACACCAGGAATCTTTATTCATTATGGCCAAATCCGGAAAGCCCTCGTCCGACGATATCGAGCTGTTCCGCCGCAGCGTCGGACCCGTGCGCAAGCTGCAGCATGACAAGACCGGCCCGCTGCGGCACGCCCTGCCGCCCCGCCCGCGTCGACAACCCGTGAACAGCGACGCCCTGCTGACGGACAGTTTCTCGGATGCCTTCGATGCCGGCGAGGTCAGCTCCGACGAGATACTGTTCTTTGCCCGTCCCGGCCTGCAGCAGCGCCAGCTGCAGCGCATGAAACGTGGCCAGCTGCAGATCGGTGCCGAACTGGATATGCACGGCATGACGGCAGCGGTCGCGCGCGGCGCCCTGATCAACTTCATCGATATCTGCCGAGACCAGCATGTGCGCTATGCCCGCATCATCCATGGCAAGGGTTACGGCGGACCCGGCACAGCGCCGGTGTTGAAGAACCGCCTGAACAGCTGGCTGCGCCAGCACCACGATGTCCTCGCATTCAGCTCGGCAACCATTCAGGATGGCGGCAGTGGCGCATTGTATGTCTTGTTGCGTAGCAAGCAGTAACGCATCGCCCTGAAAACCGGCCTAGCGACCCATGCGACCCTGGTAGGACCGGGTAATGCGGTCCATCAAGCCGGGATCACGTGACTTGTCACCCGAGGTATCAAACTGCACCCGCACGCTGCCGTCCGCCTGCTGCCTGACATTGCCGGTGACATGGATGCCGTTGCGCGTACCCTGTACAACACCTGCAGCACGGTCCTCACTGGTGATGCGCACCCCCTGGTCAGAGAATGCACCGACCGTCGCCGACCATGACTGGTCAAACTTGCTGAGCGACGAACTGCTGCTGCTCGTGGTAGCCGGTGCGGCCTGGTAATAGGTACAGGCAGATAACAACGCAACGCTGCAGGCAAACATTACAAGGGCCAGTCTTTTCATAACAGGGTCCAGTCTGTTGACTCCGGAATACGAAGAATACGGATGCAACCCGGCAATTACCAGCCAGTCACATCGACGAGTTCACGCAGCACCGTGGTGGCATAGGCACCCGCGGGCAGGCTGAACTGCAGTTGCCAGTCGCCGTCATCGCTGACCTCGGCGGCCAGGTCACTGACCACCAGGCGCAAGGCACGCCGGTCCTGTTTCAGACCGGCCGCCTCGAGGCCTGCGCACCAGTCTGCATACTCACTCAAGACAGCCTGTTCAAGCTCAAGACAGTCAGCCTGCAGCGGGCTTTCACCACGGCCATGCAAAGGGCCGGTCGGATGGACATCGTGCCGCGCCAGACGTGCCTCCAGTGGCGCATCCAGGACCTCGGCAATAAAGAAACTGTGACTGCCATCGAGTTGCATGGCATCACCCCTGAGCGCCCTGTTCCATGTGCCCGCCTGGACACGCCGGGACAACACCTGGTTAAACAGCAGCGAGCGTGCAGCGGACAGCGCCAGGCTGCGGCGATCCCTTTGCATGCGCTTGCGAGGATTGGCAAACAGGGCCTGTGCCGTTAACAGGTTACTGGCATTGCGTCCGAAACGTTGCTCGCCAAAATAGTTCGGTACGCCGTGCGCCCGGATCAGGCCAAGCCGCTGCTGCCAATCATCCGCCGGGCCGGTGGTGTCACGCAACACGATACGAAAACGGTTGCCCGTCAGGGTACCCCTGCGCAACTTGCGGGTATGTCGCGCGGCACGCAGCACCTGCACGGTGTCACTGTCCAGGGCCGACCAGTCAGGCGCTTCACGCCCCGGCAACTGCACTGAAAACCATTGTTCTGTCACGGCCTGCCGGTCCTTGAGCCCGGCGTAGCTCACCTGGCGTGGATGAACGTCGGCCAGCCTCGCCAGCTGCGCTGCCACCCGTGGGGTGGTTTCATTGCGTTTACGCACCCACAGCCAGACATGCTCACCCTCGCCTGCCGGTTCCACGCAGGGCAGCTCGGTGACAGCGAAGTCTTCGGGGGAGACGCGCAGGCGGCCGCGCAGTGCCGGCTGGCCATACGCATATGCCAGCGAGTGGATGGCCTGATCAAGCATTATGCCGGGCCGGAACGATTACGCACGGTTATCGAGCAGCACCACGGCAAAGGCCGCAATGCCCTCACCCCGGCCGCTGAAACCAAGGTGTTCCGTGGTGGTCGCCTTGACGTTGACCTGTGAAGTATCGACCTGCAGGTCAGCACTGATGTTGCTGCACATGGCGTCGACAAACCCTGACAGCCTGGGCGCCTGGGCGACGACCGTGATATCCGCATTGATAACCGCGTAACCGGCCTTGCCGACCTGCTCGCAGCTACGCCGCAGCAGGATGCGGCTGTCGATATTTTCATAGTCCGCATCATCCGGCGGGAAATGCCGGCCGATATCGCCCAGCCCGGCCGCCCCGAGCAGTGCATCGCACAGGGCATGCAGTACCACGTCACCGTCAGAGTGCGCCTCGAGGCTGCGCTCATGGGGCACCGTGACGCCGCCAAGCACCAGCGTACCGCCGTCCTGAAAGGCATGCACATCGATACCCTGTCCGATTCTCATGGTGTACTCCGGGTCTGCAGGTGAAATGCCGCCAGAGCCAGGTCTGCCGGCAGGGTAATCTTTATATTGTCGCGCGAGCCCTGCACCATGCGCGGACTGAAGCCGGCGAGTTCCATGGCATTGGCCTCGTCAGTGACCGTTTTACCGGCCGCGATGGCCGCGCGCAGTGCCGCACGCAGCTCGCCCAGCCGGAACATCTGTGGCGTGTAGGCATGCCACAGGTCGTCGCGGTCGACAGTCGCGGTAACCGCCTGCTGATCATCAACGCGTTTCATGGTGTCGGCGACGGGCACACCCAGCAAGCCGCCCTGCTCACCGGTCTCCAGCGTGGCAATCAGGCGGTCTATATCCTCGATGCGCACACAGGGTCGCGCCGCGTCGTGCACCAGCACCCAGTCGTTCACGTCGGTGTGCGCGGCAAGATGGTCAAGGCTGTTGAGCACCGAGTGGCAGCGTTCGGCGCCACCGTCAACGCGTTGCAACGGGGCCGTCGCGTAGCGTGGCTCGATGGCGGACCAGTGTTCGTCATCGGCTGATAATGCCAGCACCAGCCCACTCAGGCGTGGACAGTCGAGCAGAGTGTCCAGCGTCTGTTCCAGCACAGTTCTGTCACCGAGCGGCAGGTATTGTTTCGGTAAGTCGGCGCCCATGCGCTTGCCGGCACCGGCAGCGGGCACCACGGCCCAGTATTTCGGATAATGTTTGTCGGACATCCGGGTTACGCCTGCATACTTGACTTATCCGTCATTCCCGCGCAGGCGGGAATCCAGCCTCAAGCAATGCGGCAGATTTTCTGGATTCCCGCTTTCGCGGGAATGACATGGATGTAGTGACGGAGTTCATGATTGCCGCCTGCGCGGGAATGACGTGGGGGTGGTGACGGAGTTCATGATTGCCGCCTGCGCAAGAATGACGTGGAGGTGGTGACGGACGTCATGATTGCCGCCTGCGCAGGAATGACGTGGAGGTGGTGACGGAGTTCATGATTGCCGCCTGCGCGGGGGTGACGTGGAGGTGGTGACGGACGTCATGATTGCCGCCTGCGCGCGAATGACCCGGGGTTGTTGCTGAACGGGATAATGATAGTCTGCACACAACTACTCCACCACCTGGTAAAAGGTCTCGCCTTCCTTGACCATGCCGAGGTCCTCGCGGGCGTGTTCCTCGATGGCATCCAGACCCTGTTGCAGGTCACGTACCTCGGCCTCCAGCGCCGCGTTGCGTTCACGCAGTTCCACGTTTTGCTGGCGCTGGTATTCAACCTCCTGGTGCAATTCCCAGACATCCTGGACACTGCCCTCGCCAAACAGCAGCTTGTAGAGCAGGTAGGCCAGCAGCAGCAGCAGTACGATAACCAGTTTCTTCATGCCGAGGCCGGACACCCGTGATTGTTAACAGGCTGCAGTCTCCGGCGCGGCACTCAGTGTCCAGCCAGGTGCCTGAAGGCCTCGCGACCGGCATAGCCGGCGCGACTGCCCAGCTCATCCTCGATACGCATCAACTGGTTGTACTTGGCGACCCGGTCAGAGCGCGACAGCGAGCCGGTCTTGATCTGGGTGGCCGTGGTAGCCACGGCAATATCCGCGATCGTGACATCCTCGGTCTCGCCGGAACGGTGTGACACCACCGCGCTGTAGCCGGCCTGGTCGGCCATGCGAATGGCATCCAGCGTTTCCGTCAGGGTACCGATCTGGTTCGGCTTGATCAGGATGGAGTTGCCGATGCCCTTGTCAATCCCCTGTTTGAAAATCGTCGTGTTGGTGACAAACAGGTCATCACCCACCAGCTGTACCTTGTCGCCGAGGCGCTCCGTCAGCAATTTCCAGCCATCCCAGTCACCCTCGTCCAGGCCGTCCTCGATGGTGATGATCGGATACTGGTCTACCCAGCCGGCGAGGTACTCGGTAAATTCCGCGGCACTGAACTCGCGCCCCTCGGATGCCAGCAGGTAACGACCGTCACGGTAGAACTCGGAACTGGCCGCGTCCAGGCCCAGGTAGATATCCTTGCCGGCGGCAAAACCGGCCTTGTCGATGGCCTCGAGGATAACCTCGATGGCGGCCTCGTTAGATGACAGGTCCGGCGCAAAACCGCCCTCGTCGCCGACCGCGGTATTCAGGCCTCGTCCCTTCAGCACGCTGGCCAGTGAATGGAACACCTCGGTACCGTAGCGCACGGCCTCGCGCAGGCTGCCTGCACCAACCGGCAGGATCATGAACTCCTGCAGGTCGACACTGTTATCCGCGTGCGCGCCGCCATTGATGATATTCATCATCGGTACCGGCATCTGGTAGTCATCCCGGTTGCCGAGCGACTGGTACAGGCCGACGCCCTGCTCGCTGGCAACGGCATGGGCATTCGCCAGTGATACGGCCAGCAGGGCATTGGCGCCCAGCCGTCCCTTGTTGTCGGTCCCGTCAAGCTCGATCATTGTCCGGTCGATGTCTGCCTGCGCCTGCGCATCCTGACCGGTCACCGCGTCACGGATGACGCTATTGATGTTGTTGACCGCCTGCGAGACGCCCTTGCCAGCAAAGCGCTGGCTGTCGCCGTCACGCAGCTCGACCGCCTCGCGGGAACCGGTTGATGCGCCCGACGGGACAGCCGCACGCCCGCAGGCGCCGGAGGCCAGCGTGACCTCGGCCTCGACCGTCGGATTGCCGCGCGAATCGATGATCTCACGCCCTTTTACCTCAGAAATCTCTGACATGATTACTCCATTACTCAATTACTTGTATTTAATTCACATGCAACCTGATGAATTACTGCATCAGGTCATTTTCGGGTAACGGGCCGGCCTTGATGGTTGCATCGATGCTCTGCAGCGTTGCAAGCAGGGCCTGTATGTCACCCAGTGGCCAGGCATTCGGTCCATCGCTGAGGGCCACCGACGGGTCCGGGTGCGTTTCCATGAAGATGCCCGAGATACCGGCCGCCACGGCGGCGCGCGCCAGCACGGGTACGAACTCGCGCTGGCCACCGGAACTGCTGCCCTGGCCGCCCGGCAACTGCACCGAGTGTGTCGCATCAAACACGACCGGCACACCGGTATTGCGCATCACGGCCAGTGAACGCATATCCGATACCAGGTTGTTGTAACCAAACGATGCGCCACGCTCGCACACCATGATCTGTTTATTACCGGTCGCAAGTGCCTTGTCGCTGACATTTTTCATGTCCCAGGGCGACAGGAACTGGCCCTTCTTGATGTTCACCGGCCTGCCCTGCGAGGCAACGGCCTGGATAAAATTCGTCTGGCGGCACAGGAACGCGGGTGTCTGCAACACGTCCACGACGGACGCGACCTCGTCCAGCGGTGTATCTTCATGCACATCCGTCAGCACCGGCACGCCCAGCTGTGCCTTGACCTTGTCGAGGATCTGCAGGCCCGCTTCCATTCCCGGACCACGAAAGCTCTTGTGCGATGAACGGTTCGCCTTGTCAAAGGACGACTTGTAGATAAACGGCATGCCGAGCGCAGCGGTGATTTCCTTGAGCTGCCCGGCCGTATCAATGGCGAGCTGTTCACTCTCAATGACACAGGGACCGGCAATCAGGAACAGCGGCTGGTCAATGCCAACCTGAAAATTGCAAAGCTTCATGACCAATTGATTCCCGGAAGATTAAATAATCAGGCGTCAGCCTGCGCGGCAGCCGGTGCGGCGCCCTGCTCACCTGCCTGGTAGGCCCTGGCGGCCTCGATAAAGCTGGTAAACAGCGGATGACCGTCGCGCGGTGTCGAGGTGAACTCGGGGTGGAACTGGCAGGCAAAGAACCAGGGATGCCCGGCGACCTCGACGACCTCGACAAGCTGGCCGTCAATGGAGATGCCTGACAGGCTCAGGCCCTTGTCAGACAATGGTTCGCGGTAGTGGTTGTTGAATTCATAGCGGTGGCGATGGCGTTCTTCAATAAGTTCCCGGCCATAGATCTCGCGTGCCAGGCTGCCCTCGGCCAGCTGGCATTGCTGACCGCCGAGACGCATGGTGCCACCGAGGTCGGAGTCCTCGCTGCGCAGCTCATGACCGCCATCGGCACGCTGCCACTCCTCGATCAGGGCAATCACCGGGTGTGCGGCGCCCTTGTCGAATTCCGTGGAGTGGGCACCGGCAAGCCCGGCCACGTTACGCGCATACTCGATAACGGCGACCTGCATACCCAGGCAGATACCCAGGTAGGGGATATTGTTCTCGCGGGCATAGCGGACGGCTTCAATTTTACCCTCGACGCCACGCTCGCCGAATCCGCCCGGCACCAGGATGGCATCCACGCCCTGCAGTACAGCGGTACCCTGCTGCTCGATCTTCTCCGAGTCGACGTAGGTGATGGCGACATTGGTCAGCGTATGAATGCCGGCATGAATGAGCGCCTCGGAAAGCGACTTGTAGGACTCCGTGAGGTCAACGTATTTACCGACCATGGCAATGGTGACCTCGCCCTCGCGACGGCCGGTATCACGCACCACCTGCTGCCACTCGGAGAGGTCGGCCGGTCCGCTAACAATGTGCATCTTTTCAACAACGATGTTGTCGAGCTGTTGCTCGTGCAGCAGCAATGGAATCTTGTAAATACTGTCTACGTCAACGGCCGAGATGACCGCACGTTCCTCTACGTTGGTGAACAGCGCCACCTTGCGGCGCTCCGAGGGTGGCAGCGGCCGATCCGCGCGACACAACAGGATGTCGGGCTGGATACCGATGGAGCGCAGTTCCTTGACCGAGTGCTGCGTCGGCTTGGTCTTGATCTCGCCGGATGCGGCGATGTACGGCACCAGCGTCAGGTGCATGAACAGCGCGCGCTCGCGGCCCAGCTCCACGCCCATCTGGCGAATCGCCTCGAGAAACGGTAACGACTCGATATCGCCGACCGTACCGCCGATCTCGACCATGGCGATGTCGGCGTCATCGGCACCCTTGTGAATACTGCGCTTGATCTCGTCGGTAATGTGCGGAATGACCTGCACGGTGGCGCCAAGGTAATCACCGCGGCGTTCCTTGCGGATGACGCTTTCGTAAATCTGCCCGGTGGTGAAGTTGTTGTCCTTCGTCATCGTGGTGCGCACGAAGCGTTCGTAGTGGCCGAGATCCAGGTCAGTCTCAGCTCCGTCATTTGTCACGAAACACTCTCCGTGCTCGTACGGATTCAAAGTCCCGGGATCCACATTGATATAAGGGTCGAGCTTTTGGATGGTGACCGAAAAACCACTGGATTGTAAAAGTTTGGCGAGTGAGGCAGCAATGATTCCCTTTCCGAGAGAAGAACTAACTCCTCCCGTAACGAAAATGTACTTTGTATTTGGCATCGTGATCAGGTTTGTGCAAAATTACAAAGTCTGTAGTCTCTCGCAAGAATTTTCATTTTTTAATTTGGAGCAAAAAAAAGACCGCTGTCTTTTGACTGCGATCTTTCCTTGTATCAGGATTGCCAACTGATCTTAGTTGATAATCTCGTCTTCAGCTTTAAA